>DATAPK010000239.1:0-23639 GCA_036265245.1 Tepidisphaeraceae bacterium
CGGGAAGAGTAGTAAACAAAACTTTGCGACTGCCCTCATAAGGCTCGAGCTTTGGCGGGGGCTTCTCTCCGGGTAAGATACGGCTTGGCACACCGGCGTTTGGGGCAACTTCGTTTTTCCACTTCAGGACGAGACGCTGGAACGCATCTACATTGGCGGCCGCTTCTACGATGACATTCAACGGCTGCAAGAGTTATTCAGACGGTATACGGAGATGACTGGATCAGGGGATAACGGGAAGAAAACGCCGAAACAAAGGAAAAACGCTTAGAATGTCCGATCTTTCATGATGCGAGTTCCCGTTCAACCTCGGATGCTCCAGTGGGCCGTCGATCGCGCGGGCGTCACGATGCAAGACGTGCGACGTCGTTTCGCACGATATGACCAATGGATCGCCGGCACAGCACATCCGACTCTGAAGCAGTTGGAGGATTTCGGTCGGTACACGTACGCAGCAGTGGGTTTCTTTTTCGGCAGCGAGCCGCCGGAATTGACGCTTCCGATTCCAGACTACCGAACCATGGATGGCGCTCGCCCGGGTGATCCCTCCCCCGACCTGCTGGATACGGTTTACCTCTGCCAGCAGCGGCAGGAGTGGTATGTCAGTTACGCCCGGTCGGTCGGCGCCGAAGCATTGCCGTTCGTCGGCAAATTCTCGATTAAGACGGATATCGTTGAAGCGGCGGAGGCGATCAGATCGGCGCTGAGGCTGGATCTGTCCGTGCGGCGAAGCTTGCCGACGTGGGAAGATGCGCTGCGGCAGTTTATTCAGCTTGCAGACGACGCCGGCATTCTGGTGATGGTGAGCGGCGTGGTGGGCGGCAACAATACCCGCAAACTCGACACGGAAGAATTTCGCGGCTTCGCATTGAGCGACAGGATTGCACCACTGGTGTTCGTCAACGGCGCGGATACAAAGTCGGCGCAGATGTTTACGCTGGCACACGAGCTGGCGCATGTGTGGCTTGGGCAGTCGGCGCTATCCGATTCGACCGCGGCCAGCGTTTCAAACGACGACGTCGAGAAATGGTGCAACCGGGTTGCGGCGGAGGTACTCATCCCACTCGAACAATTCGAGCTGGACTATCGACCGTCCGCAAATATCGGGGAGGAAACTCAACGACTCGCCAGAATGTACAAGGTGAGCACGCTCGTTGTGCTTCGCCGCATTTTTGATTCCGGTGGGCTTGGCCGCAATCGGTTTTGGCAGTTGTACCGTGCTGAAGTAGCACGGCTCGTCGCGATCATGAGGAACAAAGAGAAAAGCCAAGGAAACTACTACAACACCACCACATCGCGCGTGAGCAAGCGATTCACTCGGGCCATAGTCGTCTCGGCGCTGGAGGGCAGGTCTGGGTTCACTGAGGCATTTCGTCTATTGGGTTGTAAAAAGATGTCCACTTTTGCCGAACTTGGCCATCGCGTTGGTGTCGATGTTGGGGGAAATACAGGCTGATGGCTTACCTCATCGATACCGCCATCTTCATTGCTGCAAAGAACCTGCATTACGGCATGGATTTCTGCCCGGCGTTCTGGGAGTGGCTTGTCGGTGCGAATCAGGCGGGCAAGCTGGTGAGTATCGAAGCGGTTTACAACGACCTCGCCAATGGTGGCGATGAACTCGCAGAATGGGTCAAAGCGCGCGAGGATGGATTCTTTGTCGCTCCCACGGAACGCGACCTATCCGCCCTTGGAAGCATCACACAGTGGATCAACGACCATCGGACATACACGCCTGCCGCCAAGCAGACTTTCCTGAATTGCTCCGACTATTTTGTTGTCTCGCAGGCACTGTCGGGCGGGCACACGGTCATCACGCATGAGAAACCAGAGAACTCCGTCCACCGCATCAAGATTCCCAGCGTTTGTGTGGCGCTGAACGTCAAGTACATGACCTGCTGGCAGATGCTGCGCACAGAAAAGGCTCGATTCGTCCTCCAGCAGCCTGGCGGTGCCGGGTCGGCGATACTTGCCGGGCTTTAGGAGGGATAAAGGAATGGATGATCCAATCGTGATTCCGACTGTGTCCGTGAAATACACCCACGACGGCAAATTCGCCGCGGCGGATGCGTTGGGCATGGGTCCGATGAAGACCCGCATGCGGCTGCAACGCGACGAGCGCTGCCTATCGAGAGCCATTCCTTACCGGTAGAGAGCCGCTGTGTACACGTAAGTTTTGATACCAAAGAGAGATTAAACCTACTCACGATTGTAGATGCATCTGCAGAAACTGAATAAACGCATCCCCATCTCCCCGGCAGGGTGCCGTAGTCGCCGGCGTGCATGTAATAGCTGATGTCGCGAAGAAAAACAGAGCGGAGGCGATCGCTTCGGTCATTTACGGCGCTGGTCGCGTGCCTGCACGGCCGGATTGGCGCCAGGCGCCGGGGGTCATTTTTACGACGCGGTGGAAGAGGCCGGCGAGGTACTGGGCGGTGGAGAAGCCGGTGATTTCGGCGATGTGTTCTAGTTTGTAGTTTGTGCTGATCAGCAGTTCCTTGACTCGTTCTAATTGCACGCGGCGGATTTCCATGTGGGGGGGGCGGCCGACGGCTTTGCGGAAACGCTTTTCCAGGCCGCGGCGAGAGAGGGCGACTTGATCGAGCACATCGTCGACGCGAATGCCGTTGCAGGCGTTTTCGCGGATGAAGCGCACGGCGGTGGCGACTTCGGGATCTTCGATGGCCAATAGGTCGGTGGATTGGCGGGCTTTTACGCCGATGGGGTCGATCACGATATCGGCCATGACTTTTTTGCCCATCATCAGGCGATGGAGCATGGCGGCGGCTTCGTAACCGACGCGGCGGGTGTTGTGGGAGACGCTGGAGAGCGGGGGATTGGCCATCTCGCAAATCAGCTCGTCGTCGTTGATGCCGAGGACGGCGACTTCTTCGGGGACGTGGAGATGGGCGAGGCGACAGGCATCGAGGACTTCGCGGGCGCGAAGATCGTTGGCGGCGAGCACGGCGATTGGTTTGGTTTGCTGCTTTAACCATTCGGCGAGGTGAGCGAGGCGAAAGGTGGGGGTGCCGTCATCGTGGGGGGATTTGTAAATTTCGCAGGAGAATCCGGAGCGCGTCGCCAGGGCCTTGAAGATATCACCCGTGGGCGGCCAATCGCCGACACCGGGGCCGGCGCAGTAGCAGAAGCGGACGAAGCCGCGATCGCGGAAGTGGGCCATGGCGAGATCAGCGACGGCTTCCTGGTTGGCACGGACGGCGGGAAATCCGCCGGCGCCGGGGGGGCCGGAGAGGTTTACGACGGGCACGCCGCGCTTGGCCAGTTGCTTTAGGAATTCTTCGTTTTGGCGGGGCTGAACGATGATGCCTTCGCCATCCCACTCGTCGCGCGGGGGGACGGAATTCACGGGCATTTCGACGGGGATATAAAAAAGCCAGGGGCCGTAGATGCGCGAATAGTCGCCGACGCCGCGCATCACTTCGCGGCCATAGGCGCGCGTGGTTTCGATGAGCAGTGCAACGCGCGGCAAATCGCGCTGGCGCAGTTGTTTTCGCTTGGCCATAGGCGTGAAGCCCTCTTGCGCTCGTCTGTAACGATATTATCATACAGCGCCAAGCGTTTTACAGCCAGATTGCGGGCGGCCAAGGGTAACTGCCGGGTTTGATGAGAAGCGTGGGCGACAGTTTCGAGGAGGTTTTCACCTCGACGATGCCGGGAGTGAGTTCGTCGTGAATGTCGAATTGATTCCATCTCATTCGGCGACAAACGGCGGAGGCGGTGGCGCCGCCTTCGAGAAAGAGGTGATCGACCGTGCAATTGAGAAGCACGCGAGCGGCGACTTCAGCGAGCGCGGATTGGAGGCGATGCGATGTCGATGAGTCGCGTTGCACCGGCTGCGAGATGGCGACCAGCACGCGGGATTTCTTTTTGAGCGATTCGCGGATGTCACTTGCCCACGCGGAGATATCACCGCCTTGGAAGACATCAGGCGGCATGAGGCAGACAGCACAATCGTGCCGCGGCGCTATCGAAATCAATTCGCGACTGTAGGCGGAGGCGCTGCCGCAGATAAAGAGACGCGTGGGGCCGGGCAATTTGGTTGTGAAAGGTTTCGCTGACGTGTGGCCGCGCGATTCAAGTAAGGCGGTGAAGAAATCGGCGCTGCCGGCAGGAAGAAGATCCTGCGTGATTTGCTTGGCCCAACGCCAAACGTCATCGAGATTTGACGCATCGCATATCGTGATGCCATTCGCGGGTTCGATGAGCTTTGTCACATCGGAGGTTGTCGCCGGGTGATCGGGATCGTTTGCGAAGGATGTTTGGTGCAGGGGCGTGCCGTCGATTCGATATTCACCATTGGCGATGGTTCTGCCGCGAGAGGGATTTTGCGGCAGGAGCAGCGCGGCGGAGAAATTAAAAGCAGAGATCAACGCGAGAACTTCTGAGCGAATCTGGCCACGAAAAGCGGAGTCGGTTTTTTTGTAGATCAGATCGAATTGGCGAGGATCGAGATTCGCGACGAATCTGCGGATGGTTTCGGGGGCTTGATGCGAATCGAGGGATCGGGAATCGGTGTCGAGAACGGTTAGGCCATCGCCAATTTGTTCGGGGCGATCGCGGAGGATTTGCGTGGGCAAGCCGAATCGATGGCCGATGCCGGCGATCTCGGTGGTGCCGCTGAGGTCATCCGCGATGACGAGGATTCGCCGCATGGTTTACCGATTTGCCGCTAATTTTGCGGCGTATTCGATGGCGTCGAGCAGGCTTGCGTCGCTCGCGGTGCCTTTGCCGGCCTGATCGAACGCCGTGCCGTGATCGACGCTGGTGCGAATGATCGGCAGGCCGAGCGAGACGTTGATGCCGTTGACGCTTGTCCAAGTTCGCGCAGTTGCATCGTATTTGAAACCTGTGATCTTCACGGGGATATGTCCCTGATCGTGATACATCGCGACGCAGACATCGTACGCGCCGCTGACGGCCTTGGCGAAAAACGTGTCGGGGGGCTGCGGGCCTTCGACGTCGATCCCGTTCGCGCGTGCGGATTCGATGGCGGGAATAATTTCTTCCCGCTCCTCGCTGCCGAACAATCCGCCATCGCTTGCGTGCGGATTCAATCCGGCGACGCCGATCTTTGGCTTGGCGATCCCAAGTCGCCGACAAGCATCGTTCGCAAGCCCGATCACCTTGAGCACTCGGTCGCGTTTCACGGCATCACAGGCCTGGCGAAGCGAAACGTGCGTGGAGACATGCACGACGCGGAAGTTGCCGGCGGCGAGCATCATGGTGAAATCGCTGGTGCCGGTGAAATGCGCGAAAATCTCGGTGTGGCCGGGGAAATGATGGCCGGCGAGCACGAGGGCTTCCTTATGAATCGGCGCGGTGACCGTCGCGGCGATCGAGCCTGCCGTCGCCAGCTCGATCATATTGCGCACTGCTTCAAATGCTGCGTTGCCGGCCATTTTAGAAACCTGACCGAGGCGAAGCTGCTGAAGATCAATGTTTTTCAGATCGAACACATCGATCACATCGCTCGCGAATGATGCTTCGTGGATTGAGCCGACCGAGCGTACGCGCAGCGGGACGCGCGCGATGCCGATGGCCTGGTGCATCACACTCGCATCGCCAACGACAAGGGGGCGGCAAAGCTCGCGGACTTTTGGTTTTGCGAGCGCGGCGGCGATGATCTCCGGGCCGATGCCGGCGGGATCACCCATGCTGATACCGATGATTGGTTTGTTGGATGTCGAAGCCATACGTCACATATCTCCAACATGATCCAGCAACGGCGGGAGCATTTTTCGACCGCAGACGCCCTGCATTTCGAGCATCGCTTTTAGTTTGGCCAGTCCTTCGCCGAGGGTATTGCCCTTGAGATATTGCGAGCAAACCGCATCGGTTTCGCGCTGCAATCGTTCCACTTCGGGCCAGTTGTCGGCCATCGCGGATTCATACATTGACTGATAAAGCTGCGGCACGAGATGTCCGCCGCTGGGCACCATGCCGACCGCGCCGTGCTTCAGGCCGTGCGTGAATTGCACGCTGTTTCCGACGAGAACCGGCCAGGCACCTCGCCCGCCAGTGCGACGAAGGATTTCCACCAATCGCTCGCCGTCATTTCCTGAATCTTTGAGTGCGACAATATTGGGATGCGTTCGCAGGCGATCAATCACGTCGATCGCGATATGGTGATGCGTCGTCACGGGAATATTGTAAAGCACCAGCGGCAGCATGACACGGTCGGCCAGTTGCCGGAAATAGGTTTCGATCTCCTTATCGTTGATCGGATAATACGACGGCATGTGGGCGACGACGCAATCGGCGCCCATGCGTTTGTATTCGGCGGCGGCGTCGATGGATTCTCGCAGGCAGTTGCCGGCGATGCCCGCGTAAACCATCGCGCGGCCATTGTTCGCTTTGATCGTGGCTTCGACCATTTTTTGCTTCTCATCCGGATGAATCGACGCGGCTTCGCCGGTTGTGCCGAGCGGAAAGATTCCGCCGATGCGATTGCCGACAAGCAATTCGACAATCCGGCCAACGGCGGGCACGTCGATCGCGCCATCAGGGGTGAAAGGGGTCAACATCGGAACGACAACGCCGCAGTATTTCAAAACGCTCTCCTGTAAATTTTGATTGCATCTTCCAGTTTCAGTTCCCGTACATTTCGCTCAAGCAGGCGCGTGACGGTCATCGCGGAGCGCGCCATGCGCTCGATCGCGGATTCGGGAATGCCAAGCTCGGAAAGACGGGCGGGGATTGCACATTGTTTGCAAAGCTCGCGTAGGCGATCGAGTCCGCGATGCGCTGTCTCGGTGTCATCTTTCCCACGCTCACAGCCGAGCGCGACGGCAATTTCCGCATATCGCTGGGGCGCTGCGGGCAGGTTGAATTCGAGTACGTGCGTCAGCAACAGCGCGTTGGACACGCCGTGGGCGATGTGAAATTCTCCGCCCAGCGGATACGCCAGCGCGTGCACCGCGCCGGTATTCACCGGGCCGAGGCACATTCCGCCATACATGCTGCCCAGCGCCAAATCGGTTCTCGCCTCAACATCATCGCCCTTCTGCACCGCCTGCGCGATGCTTCGCGAGATCAGGCGGATGCCCTGCAGCGCATAGAGATCGATCATCGGATGTGCGAATCGATTCGCATAGGCTTCGATGCAATGGGTGAGCGCGTCGATGCCGGTGGCCGCGGTGACGGCGGGTGGAACGGTGAGTGTCAGCATCGGATCGACATACGCTGCATCGGGCATCAAATGCGGGCTGATGATTCCTTTTTTCAACTGCTCGGATTCATCCAGCAAAATCGAATTTGGCGAAACTTCGCTGCCAGTGCCCGCGGTTGTCGGCAGGCAAGCGAGATAGGTGGATCGGCCGGCGAGTTTGCCGATGCCGAACGTCTGGCGAATATCCTGCGAGCTGCCGAGAAACGCGGCCACCAGCTTGGCAACATCCATCGCGCTGCCGCCGCCCAGGCCGATCACCGCATCGGGTCGCGCGTCGCGTGCGGCGGCAAGAGCTTGTCGAAATGTTTCAACCGTCGGTTCTTGCTTGATCTGATCCCAGATGAAACGCTCCTGGCCAAGCGATTCGCAGCAACGCCGGGTGGAGGGGGATGTGACGAGGAAGATTCGCTTGAAATTTTGCTCAGCCAGATCGCGCGCGCATTGCTCAACGCAACCCGCCCCGAAGACGAGCCTTCGCGGCTGGTGCATGGCGAGGATTCGTTGCGTGGATGAGCTCATGCGACAACCAATTCGTTCTTTCGGCGAAGAATCCGTTCCGCCAGCGCCTCCATCGCGCTGCCCGCTGCCCACGCGTTGTAGCTCCACCACGTGCTGGCGGGCGAGCCATCCGAATATCGTTCAACCGTCAGCCCATCGCTGGGGCAGGTTCGCTCTGACAGAACTCCATACTGCCCATAGCCCGTTACCTCGGGATAAAGCTCCATCGTATTCATCAGCCACGCGGTGCCGTCGTCGGCGCGCGATTGGTGATATTCGTCCTGCGTTGCTTTCGCAAGATATTCCAGATCATCGTTCACGACGACGCTCATTGGATGGATATGCGGATTGGAAACGGAGGTGATCGACCCGCCACAGGAATTCCAAGCACTGTTTTTGAGCGGCGGACAATCGGGCCGGGTGCGGAAACCGTATCGCCAGAGATATTCGTATTCGGCCCCATCCTGCAACATCGCGAGATATCGCTCGTTGCCGGTGAATTCGTGCATTAGCCGAGCCGCGCGGATAAACGCGAGATTTCCTTCTGAATCTACGCTTTTGTATGTGTCCATCGGCGTGCCCCAGCAACTCAGGTCGCGCACGAAGGGATGATAATATTCCAACGCCCGCGATGCGGATTCGAGGTATCGCTTCTCGCCGCTGAACTTCCACGCGTAGACCAGCGCCGCTGCGAACCAGCAGCCGGCGAAGCCTTCCCAATCGATCACCTTTTTATCGCGGGCGCTGAAGAGATATCCGAATGCGCCGTCATCACGTTGAAGCTCGACGGCGGTGTCGAGGATACGCAACGCCATGCGAATCCAATCCTGGCGATCCACCTTCGCCCACTTCTTTTCCACCCATGCCGTCCGCAGCAGATACCACGCGACGTGGGCATTGGTGTAAGCACAATGATTATCGCGCGTGGTCGGAATAAATCCCGACCACCAGCCGTTGATGTCGGAGGCATTCCATTTTTCGGGGCGATTTTTGGTGAAACGGTTGATCGCGGTGTCGTTGATGAACCCGGAAGCCTCGTTGAATCCGCTGCAAATCTCTTCGAAGAGACGGTTTGAATTCTTCGGCAATTTCAGGTCGGGGAAGAGGTGCTCGGCCAGCGCGAAAGGATAAGCCAATTCTGATCCACCCGTCCAGCCGATCTCGACGATTGCCCGCCAGGGTTTGAGCGTGGTGTCGGCAGGGACTTCGCACTCGCGATTGGTGTATTGCTCGATTTCGCGGGAATAATTCACTGTGGCGAATGAATCTGCCAGGGCACGCAAGGCCTGGTCGTGGGTCTTATGAAAGACCGGCGCTTCGCGAAGTTTGGAATACACATCGCGGATGATCCGATGCGCTTCGCGGCGTCCGTTGCCGGGGAATGCGTGAATCGTTCCGCTTGCCGAAGCGCTACGACAAAGATCGGTCGTCGCGGCGGTAAAGTTTGTCTTTTCGAGAAACGTCAGCGGGTCGTTGCCGTATCCCAGCGAAACGCCAAATACATCCGGTAATCCCGAGAACACGCCGTTGCGAATGAATTTCTCATCCGCTTCATCGCACGCTGAATAGGGATCGATCGAAACTCCCACCGCGCCGCTGTCGCAGCAAAGCATCGACACGGGATGCGATGCACGATCTGCTCGGAATTCCCAAAGGGGCGCGCAACTTTTGTCGGAAGGGCGAGCGTTCGTCAAACAGGGAAATTCGCCGGGGCGCACGTGGGCGGCGTTGTTGTCGCCGTGAATGTTGGCGGGAATGAGGTGAAACAGGTTGGACTGATTAAGGATGCGAAATCGCAAGCGAAGGCGGGTGCGATTCGGCGACGTGAAATTTAGTTTGTAGTCGATGCGATCGGTTTTTTTATCGAGAGACAACTGGGCGCGGAGGCCTTTGTAATCCGCGATGAAACCCTGGTCGGATTTGCTCAATGGCAGCGCGATCCAAGTCCCATGCTGGATGGCCAGCAGGGATAGCTCCAGCGCAAAACCGTTCAGTTCAATGGTCATGTCCAGGTGATAGCGTGGGCGAGGCATTCATGCCACGCTCGCTTATTGTTTTGCCTGCGATGCAACGTTGTTGAGGAACACTTCGATGTTGGTGTAACCGCTGGGCGTTTCTTTGGTCGCATCGCCTGGATCGTGCGGGTTCAGGCCGTGCGCGGTTTCCCAATCGTCCGGGATGCCGTCGGCGTCGCTATCGACATAAGGCGTGCCTTTGTAATCGGGATATCCGCCGACCTGGGCGATATCGGTGATGATTCCTTTGCCGGCGGTGTATTGCACCTGGCCGGTGCGGGTTTGCTCGACCGCGCGCTGGTCAACCGAATCGCGCATCGGGAGCGTCGCGCCGGCGTGGGCTAACACGGATTCAAACGCATCCTTCGCCGATTGAATGGTGATCGGCGGCATTGGAAAGGGCTTATCTGCGCGCACCAGCTTCAGAAGATCCGGGCTGGAAACATTTCCGCCGCCCGCGGCCTTGGCATCTTCACTGGAAAACTGCATTCCGCCCGCCCAGTTGTCGGCCGTCACCTGATCATCGCCGTCCATGATGTTACCGGCGATATACCATTTGCCAAAAGTCATCGGCGCTGTGCCCTTGCCCTTGGTCGCTTGCGGCAACCCGATTCGATGGTGAATCGGGCCATCATTCGTGGCAGGCCCCGGTTTGTAATAATTGTTGATGCAATTCACCAGCGAAGTGCCATCGCCGCCATCCAGCGTGCGGTGCCGCCAGTTGAAGATCACATTGTTTACGAAATTAAAATCGAAGCCCATCCCGATGCTGGCGTTGCGCCCGGTGCAGCAGGCGATCAGATTGTGATGAAAGCTGGTGCTTTTTCCGCCCCATGTGCCGGCGAACGCGTGGTCATAGGTATCCAGCGCCTCGGTAATAATGCACCACTGGATCGTCAGGTTATAGGTCGGCTGCTTGATGCGTTTGCTTTTGTCACCGGGCACGGGCTCATACATATGACGATACATCGAAATCGTCTCGTCCAATCCCCAGCTTCCCGAGCAGTGATCGACGATCGTGTTGCCGATGGGTTCGCCGCCCAGGGCATCGTCGCGATCGTAAACATCCGTGGCGCCGCGACGAAAACGCACATAGCGAATGACGGTGTCGTGCGTATCCACTTCGGTTGTGCGGTCCGCGATGCAAATCCCATCGCCGGGCGCGCTTTGGCCTTCAATGCTGATATAGGGTGCCCGAATAATCAGCGGCGTTTTCAGATGAATGATGCCGGCGACGTTGAAGACAACAATGCGGGGCCCGCCCTGCTCAACCGCATCGCGCAGCGTGCCGGGGCCGGAATCTTCAAGACTGGTGACGACGATCACTTTGCCGCCGCGACCACCGAAGCTGTACATCCCCGCGCCTTCGGCGCCGGGGAAGGCGGGGATCTTCGCCTGGGGCAGATCTTCCGGCTTATATGCAACTGGAATATATGGCTTGCCCTTCGCCGCCCACTCTGCGATCGCCGGCTGGGCTCGCTGCCAGGCCGCGTCTGATTCCTGCGTCGATTCCATCTCCATCTTGTCATGCGCATCCAACGCGGCCTGTTTTTCCGGGGTCGTTGGGCGCGTGTCGGGATAGCCTGCATTCGATTGAACCTGCCAGCCGATCGCGGCGGCAATCGTCAAAATTCCAATCCATCGCATCCGCATGAAAGCTCCTCGATTGCTTCGATTCGCAAGGTTGGTTCGTTTAGGGGGACCCGCCGCATGCGGCGGGCTATATGAATGAAGCATGTCACTGCGCGGGTTCCGTCGTCGCGCGCTTTGCCTTCTGCGCATCCATATATTCCTTGGTCTGCTTTTTGATATCGATCCCCTGCGCCGAAAGATAATTCGCGATCTTCCCTTTGTACTTCTTAAAGATCGTCGCCTTCTCTTCCTGGCTGCTGCCGTCCATCGCCTCTTCTCGCCCTGCCTTCAGCGTCTCCAGAATCTTTGTCTTCTGCACATCCGTCAGTTGCGGCACAAACTGCAAATACGCCTTATACGTCACCTCAACCGTGTTGTAGGTCATCTTGTCTTTGACGATCTCAACTTGCTCCGGCGTGAGTTGCTCGTTGAGTTGCGAGATAAACTTGTCATGAATCGGCTGACGCGTTGCGAGAATCGCCTGCTTCTGCTCGGGGGTGGTTGATTTGTCCTTCAACTTCGGCTGGTTTACTTTCTGCCAGTCATTGAGCGTCCGATACTGAGCGATGATGATGTCATGCACTGTCGCGTGCTTGGCCGCGTCGTCGATTTTCAACAGTGCGAGAATATCGTTCACGCGTTTTTCGATCGTCGCTGTGTAGCGAGCGTCCGCATCGTCGGCTGGCGCCGTTGTCGGCGCTGCCTGGGCAATTCCACCGATCAGAAGAAACGCCGCCAGCGCGGCCACCAAGTGCGTTTTGATTCGTGACATAATTCCTCGCTTATTTCGCCGCGGCTGACAGTTGCGCCCCGCCGAGATGGTTAAAGTTGTTCTTCAAATCCTTCCAATTCATCTTTTGGGTCGGATCCAGACCATCGAGATATTTTTCGATGTTCGTGTATCCGTCGCCGTTCAAATCCTTTGCGGCGTCGGATGCGTCGTGCGGATTCAAACCATATTTGGTTTCCCACGCATCGGGCATGCCGTCGCCATCTGAATCGACCGTCGGCTCACCCTTATATTCCGGGTATCCGCCGACCTGTTTGATGTCGGTGATGATCCCTTTGCCCTCGACATAGGTCACTTTGCCCGTGCGGACTTCTTCCACCACGCGCGTATCGATGGGATCGCGCTTCGGCAGCGTGGCGCCCACGCCCGCCAGCACCGACTGATATGCATCCTGCGCTGATTGAATCGTCACCGGCGCCATCGGATACTGCTTGTCGACTCTGATGTCCTTCAGGAATTCCTCCGGCGATTTCTGTGAATCGAACTTATCTCCCGCGTCAATCAGTTGCACTCCGCCGGCCCAGTTGTCTTTTGTGACGGCCTCGTTTCCTTCGACGATGTTTCCGTCGCAGTAGAAATGGCCGAACTGAAGCGGAATGTTCTTGCCGCGTTTGGAGTCGGCCTTGATGATGCGATGGCCGATTGCGGCATCGGTGTTTGTGATCGGGCCGGGCTTGTAATAATTGTTGATGATGTTGACCATCGACGTGTCGTCGCCGCCGTCCACCGTGCGATGCCGCCAGTTGAACACCACGTTGTTGATGTAATTAAAGTCTCCGCCCAATCCCATGCTGCAATTTCGCCCGGTGTTGCAGGCCAGCAGATTGTGGTGGAAGGTGTCATTTCGCCCGCCCCACGTTCCGCCGAACGCGTGATTGTAGGTGTCGAGCGCTTCGCTCGAGATCGTCCACTGAATCGTGATATTGCATGTCGGCAGCTTCAGTTCTTTCGTGCCGTCTTCCGGATCGTACATGTGGCGATACATCGAAACATTTTCATCGAAGCCCCAACTGCAGGAGCAGTGATCGACGATGATGTTGCCGATCGGATTTCCGCCCAGGCCGTCATTGCGATCGCCGACGTCGGTTTGGCCGCGACGGAAACGCATGTAACGGATGACGGCGTCATGTGTTTCGATTTCAACGGTATTGCCCGCGATGCAAACGCCGTCGCCCGGCGCGGTCTGCCCGGCGATCGTGATATACGGAGCGCGAACGACAATCCGATTATGAAGGTGAATCACACCCGCGACGTTAAAGACAACGATTCGAGGCCCGGCTGATTCCAGCGCTTCGCGAAACGTCCCTGGCCCGGAATCTTCCAGGCTGGTGACAACCATCACCTTGCCGCCGCGTCCGCCAAAGCTGTACATCCCGCCGCCTTCGGCGCCTGGGAACGCCGGGATGTCCGCCTGCGGCAGATCGCTCGGCTTGGCCGCCCATGGAATAAACGGCTTCCCTTTTTTCACCCATGCTTCGATCTCCGGCTTGATCTTCGCCCAGACTTCATCCTCGTGCTTTTTGCCTTCGGCAAGCCGGGTCTTGGTGTCTTCGGATGCACCGGGCCAGCTTTCGCGCGCCCATCCTTCGTGCATCGAAAAGCCACACGCCGCCATCACCGCGCAACCGATCATCAGTTTAGTAAATCGTTTCATGTCATCCTCTTGCTTGTCGCCAATGCAATGACTCTCCCCTGATCGCCAACCGCACAATAATAATGATAGACCACGCCGTCGTGCTTCAGCACCCACGGCTTGTGGGCAAACGTCTTGTCAAACGGCTCCGACGGCTCAACCAGATTCGCCCCATCCCACTTGGTCCAGTTCACCAGATCAGTGGAACACGCAAACGTGTCAAACGCATGCGGCTTCCAGATGAAACCGAAATAAAACATCACCCACAAATCGCCGATGCGCACAATCTGTGGATCGCCGGAGATGCCCTTCTTATTATCAATCACTGGTTCCGTGCCGTAGCGCGACCAGTTCACCATATCCATCGAAACCGCCATGCCGATGCGCTCGGTGTGATGCTTGGTCTTCTCTTTGCCGTTGTAAAACATCACGAACGGATGGCCCAGGGTTTCTGATTTGTCCCAGATGATCTGGCTCTTGTAGAGCGTGGCCTTTTCATAATCCCGCGTGTCTGGATCGTTGGGCCCGAGCACTGGATTCTGCTCGATGCGATTCCATTCCTCCGCGCGATCGGGCGACTTGCTCCATGCCAGGCCGATGGACAGCGGATCGGTTTCATATCCCTGCAACGCCCCGCCGATATAGCTCATCCAATATCGCCCATCGAACATCGCCGGCTCGTGCGAGCCATCCCACTTGGTATCCACCAGCGAAATCGCCCCATCCGCCTGCCACTTGTCCCAGCCGTCTTTTTGAAACGACAGTAGCTTGCCGAGTGGATTCCATTTCAATAGATCGTCGCTGTCGGCCAAGTGCGTCTCGTAGCCCACATCGTTATTGGAGACATAAACCATGTACCACTTGTTGTTGAAGCGAAACACGCTCGGGCAATCAACAAGCTGATTCTTTCCATCCTTGCCTGGGCCGCCTTTGAGCACCACGCCATATTTGTAAGGCGTTTTCACCTCATCGTAGATGCGTTGCATCGCGTCGGCGGCAACGGAAGGAGCGGGTTGTGAGGCTAAATCCATGCGATACCGGAATGAAAGGACGGGACTTCTCGCGGGTCAAACCATACATCTAATTATGTTGCAGACGTAGTGTAATTTCGCGTAATTGTTTTGCGAAATGGCGCAATCGACCGACATTCAACGCCTAAATCCGTTAAAAAACAGGCGATGAGGGAACGACTTTTACTAGATCGCGGCTGGAAATTCGCCCTGGGTCATGCGGCCAACCCCGCGCTCGATTTTGAATTCACCCGCGACCGCTCATTGGTCAAAGCCGGCGAAGCCCGGGGCGCTGCGGGGTTCACATTCGATGATTTCAAATGGCGAAGTGTCGATCTCCCCCACGACTGGGCGATCGAATTGCCCCTCGATCCCAAAGGCGACAAGGAACTCTGCGAGCATGGCTTCTATTCCATCGGCCCGGATCACCCCGAATCCAGCGTCGGGTGGTATCGCCGATCGTTCGATGTTCCCAAGTCCGACCTGGGCAAACGGATCTCCATCGAATTCGACGGCGTGTTTCGGGACAGCATCGTCTGGATCAACGGCCACCGCCTCGGCCGCCACGCCAGCGGCTACGCGCCCTTCCGTTACGACCTTACCGACTTCCTGAACTATGGCGAAAAAAACGTCATTGCCCTCCGCGCTGATGCGACTAATTACGAAGGCTGGTGGTACGAAGGCGCGGGCATCTATCGCCACGTCTGGCTCACCAAAACCAATCCCCTGCACGTCGCGCCAAATGGAACTTTCGTCACCAGCAAAGTCGGCAAGAATGCTGCCGATGTCGCTATTCGCACAACGATCCAAAATGATTCAGATGAGCCGGTGATATTTGATCCCAAATCTCGAATCTCAAATTCCTTATTCACCAATCGTCGCATCAAACTCGCCGCGTGGAGCGAAACTGAAGTCACACAAACCATCCGAATCAAAAATCCTCGCCTCTGGTCGTGCGATGATCCCAACCTCTATCATCTTCAAACCAGCCTGATTCAAAACAAAAAAACCGTAGACCAATACAAAACAACCTTTGGCGTTCGCACCTTCCGCTGGGACGCCAAACGCGGCTTCTTCCTCAACGGCAAGCCGCTGAAAATCAAAGGCATGTGCATGCACCGCGACCACGCCGGCGTCGGCGTTGCGCTGCCTGATCGTCTTCACGAGCTTCGTGTTGAAAAACTAAAAGAGGTCGGCGCCAACGCCTTCCGCGCCTCCCACTATCCCCACGCCCCCAAACTTCTCGATGCTTGCGATCGTCTCGGCATTCTCGTGCTGGCTGAAAATCGTTTGGCCGGCAGCTCGCCGGAAGTGCTGTCGCAGCTTGAATCCATGATTCGCCGCGACCGCAACCACGCCAGCATCTTTCTCTGGTCGCTCGCCAACGAAGAGCACACGATCCAATGGAAAATCGCCGGCGAGCGCATCGGCAAAACGATGGTTCGCCTCTGCCACAAGCTCGACCCCACGCGTAAAGTCACCACCGCCATGCACGACAAGGGCCTGGGCATCGGCTTTGCCAACATCGTCGACATCCATGGCTGGAACTACATCAAAGTCGGCGACATGGATGCTTATCACCGCAAACACCCCAATCGAATCATCATCGGCAGCGAAGAGGCCAGCACCGTTTGCACCCGCGGCATCTACGCCGACGACGCCAAGCGCGGCTACGTCAGCGCCTACGACAAGCGCGCTCCCAAGTGGGGCACCACCGCCGAGGACTGGTGGAAATTCTTCTCCGCCCGCTCCTGGCTCGCCGGCGGATTCGTCTGGACCCTCTTCGACTATCGCGGCGAACCCATCCCCTACAAATGGCCCTGCACCGCCTCTCATTTCGGCATCATGGATCTCTGCGGCTTCCCCAAAGACAATTATTTCTATTACAAAAGTTGGTGGAGCAACCAAACCGTCCTCCACCTTTTCCCCCACTGGAACTGGCGCGGACAGGAAGGAAATGAAATCGACGTCCGCTGCTTTACCAACTGCGACGAAGTCGAATTATTCGTCAATGGTCGCAGTCATGGACGCAAGTCCGTGGAGAAAAACTCGCACGCCGCCTGGAAAGTCTCCTACGAATCCGGCGCCATCGAAGCCATCGGTTATCGCTCTGGAAAAAAGATCGCCACAACCAAAATCGAAACTACCGGCGCCCCAAAGCAAATTATCCTCACGCCTGATCGCCAAACCCTCAGCGCCGACGGCCAGGATGTCTCCAGTGTCCGGATATCCGTAGTTGACAGCGCCGGCCGCCCCGTCCCCACCGCCGACAACCTTATCCACTTCAAACTCACCGGCCCCGGCAAGCTGATCGGTGTCGGCAACGGCGATCCCAGCAGCCACGAATCCGAAAAGAAACCACAGCGAAAATTATTCAACGGCCTGGCAATGGTGCTGATTCAATCGCTCGACAAGTCAGGAACCATCAAGCTTTATGCTCGCTCTGGTGGACTTCGCGGAACATCCCTCCCCATTGACGTGCAACAACAAACGCCAAGCCTTAAACCGATGCGCGTAAAGGCCTGACATAACGGACTGTTTCAGGACCGACCTGGCTCAATTCCCAGTTCTTCTGAAGATTCATCCAGAGCCCCGGCGATGTCTCAAATGCCCGCCCCAGCAGCATCGCCATCTTCGCCGAGATACCCCTTCGACGCCGGCAAATTTCATTGATCCGCGCCACATCGGTCTTCAAATGCTTCGCAAGCTGAAGCTGAGAAATCCCACGCTCATCGAGCATTTCCTGCAAAATGTCCCCAGGATGCACCGCAATCGCAAAATTTGCCGGAAATTTAGCCATGATCAACTCCAATCAATGATAGTCGGTGATTTCCACATCGTCTGCGTCACCATTTACCCATCGGAAGCAAATGCGGTACTGATCGTTAATTCGGATCGCATGCTGTCCGCTTCGATCTTGCTTCAGTCCTTGCAAGTTCAATCCAGGCCTGGCACGCAGATCGTTGAGGGATTGCGCCGCCGATAAAAATGCCAGCCTGCGTCTTGCCGTATCATACAGGTTAATCGGCAGGACTTTTCTTGCCGCTTTTGAATTCACGCCTGCGGCAATATCCCGCGTCCCTTGGTCGGCATAGTTTAGCAGTGCCACTATACTACTTTAGCGCATAGGGCTAAAATTTACAATATCTCCCCGCCCGTCTCGATCGTCCCCACCTCAATCTTCACATCCTCCCGATTCTGAATCTTCTCCACGCGCCCGTCACTGATCCATAAAATCCGATCGCTCACCGCCAGCATTTTGTGATCGTGCGTTGCGCTGATGATCGTCACGCCTCGCTCTTTATTCAGTTGGTGAAGCAGTTCGATGATCAGCTTGCCGGTGTTCAGATCGAGATTCCCCGTCGGCTCATCAGCCAGGATGATTGTCGGATCATTCGCAAACGCCCGCGCGATCGCCACGCGTTGCTGCTGGCCGCCCGACATTTCCGTGGGCTTGTTCATCAAGCGATGGCCCAGTTCCACGCGCTTCAGAATCTCCGCTGCCTTCTCCTGCGCATCCGCCGTCGCCATCCCCGCAAAAATCATCGGCATCATCACATTTTCCAATGCCGTCATCACCGGAATCAGATTGAACGTCTGAAAAATGTACCCGATTTTGTGACACCGCATCCACGACAGCTCATAGCTGTCGAGCTGCGCGATATCCACCTCATCAATATAAACCTTGCCCGACGACGGCTTATCCAACCCGCCCACCATATTAAACAGGGTGCTTTTTCCCGATCCGCTAGGCCCCATGATTGAAATGTATTCCCCTCGATTGATCGAAATCGAAATCCCCTTGAGCGCCTGCACCGTCTCGGTCCCCATCTGATAGGAGCGCATCACGTCGATGGTTCGTACCGCGAATTCACTGATCGTCGAAGCCGTCATTGAAACTCCATCGAATTCTGACGATTGAGGATTGAAGCTTGAACAACTCTTTCTGTTCAAGCTTCAATCCTCAGTCCTCATCTTCACGTCTCCACTCTCATCGCCTCGATCGGCTGCATCCGCGCCGCCGTCCATGCTGGATAAATCGCCCCGGCCACTGTCAGCACGATTCCAATCGTCAGACATCCCGCCGCCGCCAGAATCACTGTCGCCGCCGGGAAATTTCGCCACGCATCGGCGCCATAACTCAAGCTCGCGCCCGCCAAGCTCACGACGACACCCGCGATCACCCCGATCGTGGTTCCCACGACCCCCTGAAACAAACTCTCCAGCAAAAACAGCCGAACGATAAACCCATCCAGCGCCCCCAAGCATTTCATCGTGCCGATCTCGCGAAACCGTTCCGTCACGCTCATCAACATCGCATTGAGAATTCCCACAAACGCGACCAGCAGCGCCAGCCCCACCAGCCAGCGTGTCTGGATGCGATCGTTCTGAATTTCCTCCGCCGACATCGGAATCCCCTTCGCCTTCATCCTTGCTTCCAGCTGCTGCGCCGCCAGCAATTGGCCGTGCTGCGCCGGTGTTTGGTTCGCCGCCGCGATCCATTGCCGCATGCCGATCACCACATTCTGCGTCGTCAGAATCGACATTAAAAACGCCAGCGCCAGCACAATCGCACTGATCACCAGCAAACTCCGGCTCAAGCGCAATCGAATGCTTTTATAAGCAATCTCAATCGCTTTACTCATCGGAAGCTTGATCTGCTTCCTCACCGCACCAGGATAATTCGCTTTGACACTCATCACATTTAAAACTGGCTCTGAAACACACTCTTGCTGATAAACACCAACCCCAAACTCAACATCATGATCAGCCCCACCCCGCAACTATATCCCGCGAAAAACACTACGATGTATAGCCGCCATTTCTCGCCAAACTTCTTCTCAAAATAATATCGCCCCAGCAGCGCCCCGATCACATTCGGAATAATCACATAAGGCTGGCTCTGATCCATCCCGCGAATCAACCCATAAAACAAAAGCACCGGCAGCCCGAGCCACGACAACCCTGCATAACAGAGCACCGCCAACCCCAATCCAAACAGCAGATACGCCGGATGAAACGCCTGCGCGAATTGCCCATGCTCGCCGCCTGGCATGGTGCTGGTGTAGACAATCGCCTTGCGATACGCCTGCGTTTCCCACCACTGCGCCGCATACGGAAACGCATTGCTTGGCACCGACCCGATTTTCCAGATCAAATGACTGAACAGCACCGTCGAGCAAATCACCACCGGCAGCAAAAATAATTCCGCCTTGATCATCGAGCTGATCTTCGTCCCCGTCAGTTCGGTTTTGCGAAAATACAAAACCTGCAAGCCATGATTGTTGGAAGGAAACGGCACAAACCAGATCGCTGCCCCACGATATCCCGTGAAGATAAACGCCGCCTCGCGCACAAACGGAATCGCCAGGTTCTGCCCCACCACGCCTTCCATCCGCGCTGACACATATCCGATCAAAGGCGTGTAAACAAACCCATAAAATATCAACACGCCAACCAAAACCTTCGTCACACCCGACCCCAACCCAGCCACATGCGCATCCCCGATCAGAATGCACGCCAGCAGAATCGTCCCGCCCGTTACCAGCACATAAACCCCCAGCGCCAGCCAGATCGAAAAATCGCCTCTTCCCGCCGGCGGACGAAACAGCGCCCGCCAATTGATTTGCCTCGCCCCCTCGCGCTTGATCAGCATGCGCGAAAAAATATGCCACAGCCCGATCACCGCGATCGCCGCCGACAATCCCAGTCCGAACGAAAAATAAAAATCCAGCGTGTTCGATTGAATCGTCCGCATCGCCCCCAGTCCCGGGCTCCAGCTTTTCAGAATGCCAAAATGATGCAGCGTCGGATTCATCACGATGCAGACGCACAACCCGATGAAGCTGCCGACCATCGCCCAGAACGGCAGCACCATTCCCATGATCACCAGCCCCAAATCAAACGCGATCAGGATCGGCACCGCCGGCAAAAAATCCTCGATGTTGCTGGTCAGATCCTTAAATGGAAACGCGAAAATGCTGATCGGCTCCGGCAGAAACGCCCCGGTAATCGCCGGCAGCGCCAGATAAACCGCCGCGAACGCCATCCCCAGCATCGCCCCGAAGCTGAAGACCCGCCATCGCCACGTCTCCTGCCCGCTGGAAGCATCCGCCAGCGCCGTCACACCCTGCGCCCCCACCGGCGCCATCGGAAACGGCAGCTTCTCCACATCGCTGGTCAGTCGATACAAAACATATCCCAACCCAAACGCCTCAAATCGCGACAACACCTGCCCGAGCGCCAGCAACCCGATCGGCACATACCACGCCGGCTGCAAAAAGCTCCGCAACCCCAGCACGCTCGGCGAAGATGGCGCCAGCCACGTCGGCAGCTTATCCGCGAGCCCCATCTGCCGCATCGAATCGCTCTGCACCAGAAACTGGCTCCAGAGCAATCCCTTGTCTGGCGCCGTGCTCACCAGGCATGCCCCGGCCATGTAATACAAAACAAAAATCTCCGGCCGCTTCAGAATCGTGAAACTTCTTCTCGCCACCTCGATAAATAAAATGATTGTCACCCACTGCGCCGCCGGCCCGATGTCCGCCCCCACCACTAGTTGCATATACATGCTCGCCGGCGTCATAATTAAACCAACGAACAACCCCCCGATCATCGCCTTGAGCCCAAACCCCTCATCCCAATGATCCGGCGGCGGCATCAACTCGCGAAATTGTTTTAGCTCTGCATCTTCTTTCATGACTTTCGTGACCACAGATGAACACAGATAAACACAGATGAATGCTCCGGCAGTCTGCTTATTTCCTTATCCGTGTTCATCTGTGTTTATCTGTGGTTCTAATTCTTCGTTGCAAATAACTCTTTGCTTTCGTTCACGTATTCCACCATTCGAGCCGGCGCCAGCGAGCGCCATTGCAAAAACTGTTTCCGCAATTCCGTCAAAAACGTCCGATTCAGCCGATACCAACTTCCATCATCGCCGCTTAGTCTTTTCAGATGAACTTCAACTTCATAGATATCCGGAAACTGCCCCGGATGAATCAAAAGTTCCAGATGTTGCCGCACGCCCAGATCGAAAGGGGTCAGCCAGATGTCGGTCCGCAATCCACGCGATCCATCATTCTCCGGCACAAACGCTTCAACATCCCCCGACGAGAATTTCCCGATGCTCCCCTCGCGATGCGCTGAGAAAAATTCCGCGATATACGCCAGCGCTCCCTCCGCCGCCGTTTTGTTGATCGTGAAAGGCAGCACCGCCAGAATCTGATCGTCGGTCGGCTGCGGCACCTTCCAGGTTCGATCGATGCTCGGCGCTGCGATCTTGCTCGCCAGCCTTGCCGGAACCAGCGCGCTAATAAACACAATCACCAGGATCAGCCCGATCGTAACCATCGCGCTCGTGCCTGAATAATTGAGCGTCGCGCTCCCCAGCCAACCCAGCTTCTGCATCACTGTTCCCGCTCCCTGCCCGATCACATATCCAAACACCGTCCCCACCAATCCATAGACCATTGCCTCGGCCACAAACAATGCTCCCACATGCAGCGGCGCCAATCCCAGCGACGTATAAACATGAATCTCCCGCCGGCGTTCGGCGATCGAACCCATCATCGTGTTAAAAATAATCAGCCCCGCGATCGCGAGCGGAATTGCCACCTGCGAAGCGCCGTTCACACTCGATAGATTGCTCGATGACACCATCCGCACGCCGTCGTCATATCCCGCGAACATCGCCAGCGCAAATCGCCTGGCCAACTCTTCGCTGGCCGCCTTCACCTGCTTCTCATCCGCCAGCCGAAACGCCACGCCGCGCAGCGCACAGTGTTGCATCCGCCTGCAAACCCCTGCGGGCACAATCGCAAATTGCGCCGACGAAAGATGCTCATAAGACCCGCTCGATTCCGCATTGGCGCCGCCTTCCAGGTCGAGCGATTCCTCCGCAGCGTCATCGATGGGCTTGCCATTTGCATCGAGTTGCCCGGATGTATATCGCAGCGGCGCGATCGACTCGGCGCCCAGCGTCAGCACCTGATCGTCAAATCGTTTGGTGTCGAACACCCCCGCCACCTGCAAATCAATCCCGCCCAGCCGAATCGAATCTCCTTCGCGCACGCCAAGCGACTGCGCCGTCGCATCGCTCAGATAAATCACATTCTGCTCGCCTCGCTCGAGCCGCGCGAATCGATCCGCACCAATCACTTCCGCGATGCGCGACAGCTTCCCCTCACCCGGCGAAAGCCCCAGCAACGCCGGCACCGCAACTTCATGGCCCGACGAAACCAGATTGTATTGCTCCTTCGGCTCTCCGACCGAAACCGCCCACCACCGCTCCACCACCTGCGTCTCGCCAAGCTGCAATTTCGGATCAGCCAGCACCGTCCGCAATTGGCTCGCCAGAATCCCCGGCATCGGCCTGAACCCGCGCTGCCGCAGCATCATCCCCGGGTAACTGCTCGCGATGCCCGTCGGAGTCGTCGAAGTCCCCACATAATGTGCCGTGCTCGTAAAACAAAGCACCGCGAAGGTGATGATGACGATCGTGATGCTCGTCAGCAGCGTCCGAAATTTCCGCCGCCGCATGTTTGCGATCCCCAGCAGCACCGCGCTCATCATCACGCCCGCATTGGCAAAGCTCGTCTGCGCCGCCGTCCCTCGTCCCGAGCGAATGCGCTTCAGCTCCATGTCGAACTTGCCGTACAAAACGAAAATCACCATGCAGGACATCAGGATGATCGCAAACGCCAGAATGATAATGAGCGGGCTGCTGCTGATTTTGAACGCCGGGTGAAACAGCACCAGCGCCGCGTTCATCACCACGAAAATCGCGCACGCCCACCCGATCTGCTTGTAAACATTCGCCGTACCGACCAGCAATCGCTCCATGCAGAACGCAAACGGCACGCACAGGATG
>DATAPK010000240.1:0-8015 GCA_036265245.1 Tepidisphaeraceae bacterium
CCCGCCCAACTCTTCGATGACATTCGCCAGCAAATCGTGCGTCATTGGCCGAATCATCGGAATCCCCTTGAGCCGCCGATCGATCGCCAGCGCCTCGTTCGCTCCGATCACGATCGAAAACTCCCGCTTGCCGTCCACTTCCTTCAAAACGATGACCTGCTGTTCCTCGATTTCTCGAATGATGATCTTGTACAGCTCCATTTGAACAGCCATGGCCCAACTCCATCATCAAACAAACGTCCCGACCCGGATGATTTTCCTAAAGCCCACGGCCCCGCCGTGGGAAAATCCAACAACGACTCTTCCCGCCCCGGACCGTAAACCCCCCCGAAAAATCTGTCAAGTTACTCCCTCTGAAATACCTCTCTAACTCTTTCGCATACATTACGATATGAAAACTTGGATCAATCGCCCCAATAATCCCTCGTGATATTTTTCACGAATGGCCACCGCAAAGCTATAATCCCCTAACTTATGCACCGGCGACGCGCCCAATCCACGGTCCGTTTCATCAGCTTGATCTGCCTCGCCGCAGCCATCGCCGCCGCGCTCGCACTGTTCGTCTTCCATCTCACCCAGCCTCTCGTCACCGTCACCGAAGCCGTTCGCGGCCCGGTTGTGCAGGCATTCTATTCCACCGGCACCATCCAGCCCGACCGTGAATTCCCCATCAAAAGCAACACCGCCGGCATCCTCACCGAAGTCAAAATCGATAAGGGCGATCACGTCACCAAAGACCAGCCCCTCGCCGTCGTCTCTGATCCCGCCCTCGTTTACGCGCGCGATAAAGCACAAGCCGAGCTCGACGAAGCCATGAAGCGCGCCGATGAATCCACCTCGCCCGTGCTCAGCGAGTTTGATTCCAAAATCTCCGCCGACAATTCCATGCTCGACATCGCCAAGCGCGAAGAGCAGCGCCTCAAGGATGCCCAGCAAACCAACGCCGCCTCCCCCAGTGCCCTCGATCAGGCCAGCTCGCGCGTCAAGCAAATCTGGAGCGAAGTCGAAGGAATGAAATCCCAGCGCGCCGCCAAAAAGTTGGAGCTCGATCGCATGGTCGATGTCTCCCGCGCCGCCCTCCGCACCGCCGAGTGGAACGTCGATCAGCAAACCCTAAAAAGCCCCATCGCCGGCGTCGTGCTCGATCGCCCAACTTCCATCGGCACGCGCGTCGCCGTCAACGATGTGCTGACCAACGTCGCCGACGTCAAACCCGCTAACCTCGTCATGCGCGCCGCCGTCGATGAGGAAGACATCGCCAAAGTTTCCGTCGGCCAATCCGTCCGCATGACGCTTTATGCCTTCCCCAACCAGGTCTTCATCGGCCAGGCCACCCGCATCTACGACCGCGCCGACCCCGAACGCCGCACGTTCGAGGTGGATGTTAAATTCGACGAGCCCAACAATCGCTTTTCCCCTGGAATGACAGGTGAACTCGCCTGGATCATGGCCGAAAAAGATTCCGCCATCGTCGTCCCCGCACAGGCACTCCAAAACAACACCATTTACGTCGTAGACGGCTCCAAAATCTCCAAACGCACCGTCGAAGTCGGCCTCAAAAGCGTCGAACGCGCCGAAATCCTCACCGGCATCCAACCCGGCGACCGCGTCGTCATCACCCCTCCCACCAACCTCGACGACGGCCAACACGTCCGCATCCAATACACCGATCCTGTAAGTGCCGCCGGTTTAAATAAAAAGGTGACCAAGGAAGACGGCTTCAAAGGATTTAACAGATAATTCCGAATTTTAGATTGCGGATTTTGGATTTTTGATTTCAATCCAAAATCCGCAATCCAAAACCCAAAATAAAAACCATGCGTTGGTTCATCTCCATCCGCTACCTCCTCTCCCACCTGCGCCAATCCCTCGTCTGCATCGCCGGCGTCACCATCTCCGTCCTCATGTTCATCGTCATGACCTCCATGATGCAGGGCTTCACCGACAAGTTCATCATCGAAACCGTCGAATCCTCCGGCCACATCACTGTCCACGATGAGCCGCGCGAAATGGAAACCAAAATCCTCGAACGCGCGTATCAAAATCCAAACGCCGTCCTCGTCCTCCACGGCGTTCGCCCGCGCGATCAGATCAAGCAGATCAAAAATCCGATTGGATTGATGGCCACCCTTCGCCGCATGCCCGGTATCGTCGCCGCCGCCCCCATGGTCAGCGGCGACGCCATCGCAACCTATGGCACTAAAACGTTCGGCATCGCCGTTGAAGGCGTCGAACCCGAGCAGGAAATCGCCGTCACCACCATCGGCGACAAAATGATTGCCGGCGATTTCAACAAGCTCAAAACCACCGCCGACGGAATCATCCTCGGCTTCGGCGTCGCGCAAACCCTCGGCGTCCACCTCGACGACAATCTCGCCCTCTCCAGCCCCGAAGGCGGCCAAACCACCGCCAAAGTCGTCGGCGTCTTCTCCACCGGCGTCACCCCCGTCGATTATTCCCGCACCTACATGCTCCTCAGCGATGCTCAAACTCTCCTCAACAAGAAAAATATCATCAACGAAATCACCATCCGCACCGAGGACTACACGCAAGCGAGAGAAATCGCCTCCCAGATCGAAGCCATCTGCGGCTACAAAACCGAAAGCTGGCAGGAGGCTAACGAAAACTTCCTCAAAATCTTCACCATCCAAACTGTCATCACTTATTTCATCACCGGCGCGCTCCTCGTCGTCGCCGCGTTTGGCGTGCTGAATATTTTGATCATGTCCGTCCTCGAACGCGTCAACGACATCGCCATCCTCAAAAGCTTCGGCCTCTCGCGCTCCGACATCACCCAAATCTATTTCTTCCAGGGCCTGGTGATCGGCTTGCTCGGATCTTTGATTGGACTCGGCCTTGGCAAGCTTGCGGTGGAAGGATTGCGCCGTTTGCCCCTTCAACTGGAAGGCCTGGTCCGTTCCGAGGGGCTGATGATGGCCGAGCACCCCAGCGAATACATCCAGGCCTTCGTCGGCGCCATGCTCATCACCATGCTCGCCGCCGTCTACCCCGCCCGCCGCGCCGCCAAATACGATCCCGTGGAGGTCATCCGTGGCGCGCATTGATTATTTATCACAGCCAGGAACGCAAGTTCGTGGATCGTCTGAAGAAGCGCCGCTCCTCCGCGCCCAAAACGTCCACCGAATCCTCGGCTCTGCCGACACCGCCACCCACATCCTCAAAGGCGTCGATCTCTCCATCCACCGCAGCGAATACGTCTCCATCGTCGGTGCCAGCGGCTCCGGCAAAAGCACGCTCCTCTATCTCCTCGGCGGACTCGATCGCCCAACCCAACGCGACGTCGATCAAACCGAATTTGCTCCCCCCAGCCGAATTTTCATCGATGCTCAGGACACCACCCAGCTCAATGACCAATCTCTCGCGTTGCTGCGCAACGAAAAAATCGGCTTCGTTTTCCAGTTCCACTATTTGCTGAAGGAATTCACTGCCCAGGAAAATGTCTGCCTCCCCATGTTCAAACTCGGCCGATTGTCGAAAAGCGACGCCATGGATCGCGCCGCGATGCTGTTAAAACGATTAGGCCTGGCCGAAAAAATCAAGCGCCGCGCCAACCGTCTCTCCGGCGGCGAACAACAACGCGTCGCCATCGCCCGCGCCTTGGCCAACGAACCCGCCGCGCTATTGGCCGACGAACCCACCGGCAATCTCGACCGTCACAACGGCGAAGTCGTCGCCGACATCTTCCACGAACTCGCTGCCGGCAACCAAACCATCGTCATGGTTACCCACGACACGACCATGGCGCGCCGCGCAAGACGAATGATCACCATGGAAGACGGCCGCATCACCCACGACGAAGCAGTCACCACCGAATCCCTCAAATAAACTATCCGAGCGAAAAATCCCGCCGCTTCGCCGCTTCGCGGATCAATAACCCCACTACTCCGCTTGCGGTTTAGCAGTCAACCCATCTGACCCACCCCATCCGCCACCCCGCCAATAACCGAATCATTTCGTATCCCACAACACGGACACCCCAACCGCCAAAGCGCAATCCCCAAAATCACCACCGCCGAAAACAACTGCCTGCTCGCAATCGGCTCCGGAAATTTCCCCCAAAGACTCCCCGGCGAAGGCGCGATCGTCAGCAAAATCCCTGCCGCCACCGCAATGCGCATCCCAGTTTTCCCGCGAATCGCCTCCCAAACCAGCCACGCCCACAGTGGCGTCAACATGCAGTGATAAAACTGCCAGGCAATCGGCGCAAAGATCAGCAACCACGCCATCAGTGCCGCTGCCGCCGCCGCCACGTGTTCCGGCACATTCCAGAATTCTTTCCGCTTCACCAGCGTCAACAGAATCACCACCAACACAAAATATTGCCCGATTTTAATTCCCAGCACCGCCGGGTGATGCAGCGGAAACTGATGCAGCACGCGCGACAAGAATCCCCACAGCGACTGGCACGCCTCTTCATTCGACGACTTCTGCAAGGGCGGCCAAATCACTTTCCAAAACTCCACCCACACTCCCGTCCCCGTCACGCAAATCGTCGCCAGCGCGATCACCACCGCCAGCCCCACGCTCCACGCCAGCGTCCGCCATCGCCGCATCGAAATCACCAGCGGCAAAATCACCGCCGGCGCGTATTTTGTAAATCCGCCCACCACCATTCCAATCGCCGGGCTCAATCCCAATTTCTCCGGCCCCAGCAATCCCAGCACCGCCGCCCCAAAACAGGCCGACAGCAGGGGCCCCGTGTTGCTCACGCTCTGCGTATAAATCATCAGCGGCGAGCATCCCACCAGCAGCGTCACCAGCCCCGCGATATACGATTCCCGCTCCCCGCTCATCTTCAAATAAATCGCCCCCGCCTCCGCCGCCGTCAGCACGACAAAAATCGCCATGACGATATGCCACACCCGATACGCATTCTGATACGACAGATGCGCCATCCATGAATACAAAATTGCGTTCGGCGGCAATTGAATAAACCGAAACGTCCGTCCCACTCCGCGCTCAACCGTTAATTCGTGATAATGCGGCTTCTCCGTCGATCCATAACTCCACCCCGGATTCACGTTCGCCTTGGGCAGCGGAACCGGATAAAGCGAATCCCAATCCCCCGTGTGCGCCATCGTCCCGCCCATATAAAACTGCCCAAAATCGTGACGCTCTTTATCCTTCCAGATATGAAGCAGAATGAATGCCGCAAAAAGCAGCGCGACGAAGGCAATACACAGATAATTGAAGCTTCGGGCCGATAAAGGCATCCAACTGGGCCTGCTGGTCATGGACTGGCTCCCTACGCTAAAGTCCCCTTATCGGTCGTCCGATTTATGGATATTAAGGTGAACCCGTGCAGCCTGCGAGCATGCTCGCGGCTTGATTGCGATTTCCGTTCTTGCCGATAGGATTTCCACCACAGATGACCCCAACGTCGCCACCCGTTCAAAAAGTCTCGATTGTTATCCCGGTCTACAACGAGCAAGCGACCGTCCAGCACTTGGTTGGATTGGTTGTCAACGCGCCGCTCCCCGACGGCCTGACGCGCGAAATCATCTGCGTCAACGACTGCTCCAAAGACGGCACCAACATCAAACTCGACGAACTGCCGGCCCTCTTCCCCGGCGTCTCCTTCCAGATCCAGCATAAGCCCGTCAATCAAGGCAAAGGCGCCGCCCTGCGCGATGGCTTCAAGCTCGCCACCGGCGACGTAGTCCTCGTCCAGGACGCCGACCTCGAATACGACCCCCAGGACTATCTCAAGCTGCTTCAGCCCATCGTTGACGACAAAGCCGACGTCGTTTTCGGCAGCCGCTTCATTGGCGAGCCGCATCGCGTGCTCTATTTCTATCACACGCTCGGCAACAAGTTCCTCACCACGATGAGCAATGTGTTCACGAACCTGAACCTCACCGACATGGAAGTCTGCTACAAAGTCTTCCGAAAATCGGTGCTCGATCGCATCACTGTCAAATGCGATCGTTTCGGCTTTGAACCCGAAATCACCGCCAAAGTTGCCAAGATGCGCCCGCGACTCAGAATCTACGAAGTCGGCGTCGCCTACTACGGCCGCAGCTACGAAGAAGGCAAAAAAATCACCTGGAAAGACGGCATCAAGGCGATCCTGGCGATCGTCCGTTTTGCTTTCAGCGACTAACCCTCGTTTAGCGGTGACGCGCAGCGGAGCTTCTCATGCGAATCCTAATCTCCGGCGCCGCTGGCTTCCTCGGTTCTAACCTCACCGACCTCATCCTCGCTCAAGGCTATCAAGTCGTCGGCGTAGACAACTTCATCACCGGCAAACGCGAAAACATAGCGCATCTCACAAGCAATCCCAATTACCAACTGATCGAACACGACGTCATCCAACCCCTCAAAGTCGACGGTGCCATCGATCGCATCTATCACCTCGCCTCACCCGCAACCACCGTCGGCTATTACAAAAACCAAATCGCCACGCTGAAAGCCAACAGCCAGGGCACGTGCAACCTCCTCGAACTCGCTCTGGAAAAAAGCGCCAGATTCCTCGTCGCCTCCACCAGCGAGATCTACGGCGAAGCCTCCAAATCTCCCCAGCCCGAAACCTACTGGGGCTACGTCAACCCCATCGGCCTGCGCTCCATCTACGACGAAGCCAAACGCTTCAGCGAAACCTGCACGATGGCCTACCACCGCGAGCGCGGCGCCGACACCCGCATCATCCGCATGTTCAACACCTACGGCCCGCGCATGGACCCCAACGACGGTCGCGTCGTCACCACCTTCATCCGCCAGGCCCTGCGCCACGAATCCATCACCGTTTACGGCGACGGCACGCAGGCCCGCAGCCTCTGTTATGTCTCCGACACTCTCGCCGGCCTGCGCCTCGCCATGGAATCCGACTTCCACGAACCCATCAACGTCGGCAACCCCGATTTGGTGACCATCATGCAACTCGCCCGCGAAATCCTCGAATTGATCCCCGAATCCAAAAGTAAAATCAGCTTCGCCACCCGCCCAGATTATGATCCCAGAATCCTCAAGCCCGACCTGATGCGCGCCCGCCAGGTCCTGGGATGGAAGCCCGTAATCTCCAGAAAGCAGGGATTATCGAACCTGATCGAAGACTTCAGAAAACGCGGCGTGGGAAATTGAATCATTGAATCATCGGATCATTGAATCATTGCAAAAGCCTCCTCCAATGATCCGATGATTCAATGATTCAATCGTGAAACCCAAAGACATCCCCCAATCTGACCGATAAACTCTCTAGTCATGGCCAATTCACTCAAACGCATCCTCGTCACCGGCGGCGCCGGCTTTGTCGGCTCCCACCTTTGCGATCGCCTCGTCGCCCAAGGCCACGATGTCATCTGCCTCGATAACCTGTTCACGAGCCAGAAGAACAACATCACCCATTTGCTCGGAAAACCAAACTTCGAATTCATCCGCCACGACGTCGTCGATCCGATCCTTCTCGAAGTCGATGAAATCTATAACCTCGCCTGCCCCGCATCGCCGCCCCATTACCAATACAACCCCGTCAAGACGATGAAGACCTCCGTCGTCGGCGCCATCAACATGCTCGGCATGGCCAAGCGCGTCCGCGCCAAAATCCTCCAGGCCTCCACCTCCGAAGTCTACGGCGAACCCGAAGTCCACCCCCAGCCTGAAGGCTATTGGGGCAACGTCAACCCCATCGGCATCCGAAGCTGCTACGACGAAGGCAAACGCGCCGCCGAAACACTCTTCTTCGACTATCACCGCCAAAACAAAGTCAACATCCGCGTGATCCGTATCTTCAACACCTACGGCCCGCGCATGCACCCCTTCGACGGCCGCGTCGTCAGCAACTTCATCGTCCAGGCCATCACCGGCCAGGACATCACCATTTACGGCGACGGCTCCCAAACCCGATCCTTCGGTTACGTCGATGATCTCGTCAACGGAATGATGGCCATGATGGACGGCCCCAACACCTTCATCGGCCCCGTCAACATCGGCAACCCCACAGAGTTCACCATGCTCGAACTCGCCAACCTCGTCATCGAATTGACGGGCACCAAATC
>DATAPK010000241.1:0-6722 GCA_036265245.1 Tepidisphaeraceae bacterium
GCGCGATAGCGATCGCGTCGAAGTGCGTCGCGTTCATGATTCGCTCGTCGCTGAAGTTCTGCAATGTCCCCCGAAGTTCGTTCCGTCAGATGCATCGGCACACTCCTTTTGCTGAAGCGTGCAATCTCTCACATCAACGCCGCCAGCGCAACCGAACAGGGTCCAAACTCGCGCGCGAGAAACAATCTCAAACCGTATCAGTCCGCAGGTTTGTCCACCCCTCGCGCCAGAACAACCGGTGGATAACTTGCCTTGTCCACAACACCAAATTCCTACCTCAAAAATAAAATCGTAACGTGCCCCAGCGTTAAGTTTCGGTGGAGCGTTTATTTAGGTTTGATTTACGATTCACTAAACACCCGCTAGCAGGAACTATGGGTAAAGTTTCCGTTGACGAATACCAGATGTAGTGTAGTATGCCCCCCGCTCAACCACAGGTAGGGCTACGCGGGAAGAATAATTGGGCAGCGGTTAGGGAGTTGATCGGTCTGGATTGATCCCTGTCGCATAACAATACAATTCGTTGGAACTGTCTCGGCGGGCGTCCGCCTCGGCAGGTTTTTGTCGTCAGGATGATGACTTTTCAAAAATGCAGCAGCACCGTGGTTTGCCATTGGATCGGCACGCCCGGTTGCTCAGTTATTGAGTTGGCGACATGGCAATCCTCTGCGATACACAAATTCGAGAACTCATCGGCATTGAGCCCTTTGAGGACAACACCAAGCGGCCCGGCAAGATCAGCTTCGGCGTCTCCAGCTACGGCTACGATCTTCGCGTCGGCTCGGTCTTTAAAATCTTCACGAACGTCAACAGCGAGATCGTCGATCCAAAGAAATTCTCGGAACGTTCTTTCGTCACCATCGATTGCGACGAAAACCGCAGCGGCCACGTGCTGATTCCGCCTAACAGCTTCGCCTTATGCGAAACGGTTGAGACGGTCTCCATGCCGCGCGACTATCTGGCCATCTGCGTCGGCAAAAGCACCTACGCCCGCTGCGGCATCATCGTAAATGTAACACCCATCGAGCCCGAATGGCGCGGCAAGATCACCCTGGAGATCAGCAACACGACCCCCCTCCCGGCCAAGATTTACGCCAACGAGGGAATCGCCCAACTGATCTTTCTGAAAGGCGATCGCGTCTGCTCGACAAGTTACGCTGACAAAAGCGGAAAATACCAGGATCAACGCGGCCTGACCCTGCCGCGCGTGGACTGAAGTTTGCATAAGTGATCCGGCCTGTCCTCAGGCCGCCTGTTTTGTATTTGGATTGAAATACGCAGTACAGAACCAGGTGAGCGGAAGATGACCGATGCGATTGCCTGCATTTACGATGATTGCAGTATTCATGCTGGCTGGATGCCATCACTATACGTATCGACCGCCGCCGCCAACGCCGCACATGGTGACCGAGCGGTCGGAATCGCCGCTTCAGTCTCCGGAAGTGAAAGAGTCGCCCGTTTCACAAGGCGCCGCGCCACTGGCATACATGGTTGAAAGCGGCGGCGTGGTGAAGATCGTGCAGATGGAAGATGACAAAACCCTGGTGCAAGCCGCCGCGCCAGCGGGAAGCGTGATAACGATCGATGAAGACAGCGGCGTGAGAATTGGGAACGATTTGCTGGTGAAAGGCCCGCTGCCCGCGGGAAAAACGTACCAGATTTTCGTCGAAAACCCCGGCGGGAATGTGTTTCGCTCGGAGTTACATAAACCGGTCGCAAGATGATCCTTTCTCGATCCAAATTCGCCGCCCTCTTGCTGGGAGCCAGCCTCTTCGCCGGTTGCGATGAGATTCATCAGGATTCCGGGCCGGTTCCGACCGTGTTGCTTCCCAGTGGCGCCAGCGTCGTCGCCGATGGCAGCGGCGAACTGTCGTATCAGGCCCCGCAAGACGGCCGGTTGTTTGTATACGACGCCGGCACCCAAACCGTCGAAGCCGCCACGCGCATGCGCGCCGGCCAGCGATTTGTTCTCTCCGCCGATGGCTTGGCCCGGCTCGATGGCCAAAAATTAGGACAGCACGATCTGAAAAAGACCGCTCAGCATCGCCTGTACTTTGAAAAAGAATGATGGCACGAACCTTTGTAGCCGCGACGCCTGCGTCGCCTCTTATTTTCTTTCGGAAAACGGCGACGCAGGGTCACCTCCCATGAGTACATGGGAACCCGCGGCTACAGAAGAACGAAGCTAGTTGCGATCAAAATATTTTTGATGAACCGGATGGGGCTTACGTGGTTGTGGACAGCGAGGAAATGATGTTTCGCCGGCCTGTATTTTCAATTTTGATTCTCTCCGCCGTCTGGATGCTCCAACTCGGCGGTTCCTGCGACAGCGACACAACGGTGAACTATCACGAACATCGCGATGAGTACGTGGCCCCGCCCCCGCCGCCTCCTCCGCCTCGAGTCGTCTACCGAGATGCTCCGCCACCACCTCCGCCCCGAGTCGTCTATCAAGACGCTCCGCCGCCGCCACCCGCCGTGGTTTATCGCGATCGGCCCGACTATGACCACCGCCCGCATAACCCCGCCGGCATTCCCAACGAAGCCTTTGTCGTCAAAGAAGATGACGGAAAAATCCGCTGGACCGCCGACAACGACGGCACCTTCTATCTCTACGACATCGGCAAGGATTTCGTCCGCTACACCGGCACCGTCCATCGCGGCCAGGAAGTCATCATCATGCCCGGAGACGACATCGTTTACGTCAATCAAGTCGCCGTCTCTCATGAAAATCTCCGCCGCGATGCCCGTCACCGCATCTACTTCGCCCCCGGCATTCGTGACCGCGGCGCTGAAGCCGACCGCGGCGATGGCCGCAAAACCGGCGGCGCCGGCGATCCAGGCCGCACCGTCCCCAAGGGCGCGGTCCTCCTGAACAGCGGCACCGGCGACCTCGTCATCAACGGCGCAAAGAACGGCGGGACTGTTTATGTCTACGACGAAGACGCCCGCAACGTGATCTACGCCGTCGATATCGATCGCGGCAACAGTTTTCAGATGTTCGTCAATAAGGGATACATCAACGTCAACAGCAAGCACGTGGCCGATGTCAAATTTCCGAGAGGACATCGGTTCTCGCTCTATATCAAGTGACGTTGCTCTGAAGGTAACACGCCGACTCGCGAAGGATCGCGCGGGGAAATCGGCGTCTCAAGGATGATCCGACAGTTTGGTTGAAGGATGCTTCGATGAAAATTACACGACGCTTTAGCAAACCCGGACAAGATGTTTTTTCCACCGTTGAGTGGGACAAACGCACCAGCCGAATTTCCAACCCGGATGGTTCGGTCGTTTTTGAAATGACCGACGCCGAGATTCCAAAACAATGGAGCCAGCTCGCCACCGACATCATGGTGAGCAAATATTTCCGCAAGGCCGGCGTGCCGCAGGTCGATTCCGATGGCAACCCGCTTCGCGATGAAAACGGCAACGTCGTGATGGGCCCGGAAAAATCCGCCAAGCAGGTGATCCATCGCCTGGCCGGTTGCTGGAAGTTCTGGGGCGAAAAGCACGGCTATTTTGATACGCCCGAAGATGCGCAAGCGTTCTACGACGAGCTTTGCCACATGCTGATCAACCAGATGTGCGCGCCCAACTCGCCGCAGTGGTTTAACACCGGCCTGAACTGGGCGTACGGCATCACCGGCCCCGCGCAAGGCCACTTCTATTGCGACCCCAAAACCGGCGAGATGATGAAGGGCAAAGATGCCTACACCCATCCGCAGCCGCACGCCTGCTTCATCCAATCCATCAATGACGACCTGGTAAACCCCGGCGGCATCATGGATCTCTGGACTCGCGAAGCACGCCTCTTCAAATACGGCTCCGGCACAGGCACCAACTTCTCCCGTCTTCGTGGCGAGCACGAACCCCTCAGCGGCGGCGGAAAATCTTCAGGCCTGATGAGCTTCCTCAAAATCGGCGACCGCGCCGCCGGCGCCATCAAATCCGGCGGAACCACCCGTCGCGCCGCCAAGATGGTCTGCCTCGATCTCAATCACCCCGACATCGAATCCTTCGTCAACTGGAAGGTTCGCGAAGAACTCAAAGTCGCCGCGATGGTCGAAGGCTTTAAGCTTCTGCCGAAGGATCAACAGGAAGTCGCCAAGAAGCTTGGCCTCAAGCTCGATTTCGATTTCAACGGCGAATCCTATCAAACCGTCTCCGGCCAAAACTCCAACAACTCCGTCCGCATCCCCAACCGCTTCTTCAAAGCGATCGAAGAAGACGGCGACTGGGAACTGATCAATCGCACCAACGGCAAAGTCGCCAAGAAATTCAAAGCCCGCGAGTTGTGGGATCAAATCTCCTACGCCGCCTGGCGCTGCGCCGACCCCGGCGTGCAATATGACGACACCATCAACCAGTGGCACACCTGCCCCAAGTCCGGCCGAATCAACGCATCCAACCCCTGCATCACCGGCGACACCCGCATCCTCACGCCCGGCGGAATTTGGCGACGCATCGACCAGATGATCCATCTCCCCTCGCGCGTCGTCACCAATCTCCACAATCACGAGATTCACTCGATCGATGGCGCCTTCCCAACCGGCGTGAAGGATGTCTTCGAGCTTCGCACCGTCGGCGGATACACCCTCAAAGTCACCGCCGACCACAAAATCTGGACCCGCGCCCGCGGCTGGGTCGAAGCGCAGGAACTCACCACCGACGATGAAATCCGCCTGCCCAATCACCCCGCCACCGTGCAAGAAATCGGCGAGCCGCAGGATCATCGCTTCTTCCAACTGCTAGGCCTGTTCCTCAGCTGCGCCAACGGCGACCTTGGCGCGCTCCATCTCGATCAGTGCATCATCCCCGAGCACGTCGATGCTTTCGCTCAATATGTCACCGACACCTGGGGCGAGCGCCTGTATGACGACGATTACGTCAACACCCTGATGCTCACCCACACCGACTCGAACACCGCTTCCGATCGTACCCGCGAAGAGTCGGATGCTTCCCTCCAGGAAGACACCGGCACCACCATCACCGCGACGCTCACCAATCGCCGCCTGCTCTCGCGCCTCGGCGCTTTCATCAAAACCGAGCTAGGCGTGCGCCGTCTTTCCGACGATGCCTTCACCGCCGGCCTCGCCGCGCAAAAGCACCTGCTCCGCGCCCTCTTCACCGCCGATGCCATCGTCATCAACAACACACTCGAACTAAAATCCGACTCCCTGCCCCTGCTTCAGGATGTCCAACTCATTCTGCTTGGCTTTGGTGTGCAGTCGGCTCTCATTTCTGATCACTCAGTCCTCAGTACTCAGTCCTCAGTCCTTAATTCCGAGCCCTCGCTCGGCTTGAACTACGACGGCGGAGCCGTCGCTTTCGGAGGTATGCCCGATCGGCGGATGTCCCCCACTACATCTGGTTCGCGCTCCCCGCGCAACGACGCAGTCACCAGACGCCACGGCCTGCGTATCGATCAGGGCAGCCTCCGTTCTTTTGCCCAATACGTCGCGCTTCTCCCCGGCAAGAAGCTCGAACAACTCATCACCGCCGCAACACTCTCAACCCCGAACGAGAAATCGTCAGACCGCAGCACCTCCGATTCGGGCAACTGGGAACAATTCTCCAGCTTCACCCCGATCGGCAAGCGGCAGGTTTTCGATCTCACCGAGCCGGTCACGCAAAGCTTCATTGCCAACGGCATCGTCGTTCATAACTGCTCTGAATACATGTTCCTCGACGACACCGCGTGCAATCTGGCTTCGCTGAATGTCCTCACCTTCTTCGATGCCGACCATCGCCAGTTTGATATCGAAGCCTTCAAGCACGGCGTGCGCCTCTGGACGGTCGTCCTCGAAATCTCCGTCCTGATGGCCAGCTTCCCCTCGGAAGAAATCGCCAGACTTTCGTACAAGTTCCGCACGCTCGGTTTGGGCTACGCCAATCTCGGCGCGATGCTCATGCAAGCCGGCATTCCGTATAACAGCGATAAGGGCCGCGCCATCTGCGCCGCCGTCACCGCCATCCTCACCGGCGAAAGCTACGCCACCAGCGCCGAGATGGCCCGCGAGCTTGGCACCTTCCCCGGCTATGTCGAAAACGCCACCGACATGCTGCGCGTCATGCGAAACCATCGCCGCGCTGCTTACGATGTCACCCACAACAACGCCGCCCGCAAAGGTGTTGGCGAATTTGAAAACCTCGACATCGTCCCCGTCGGCATTGATCAGGCCCAGTTCAACGTCAACGATCCCCTCGCCTCTAAGCAGCTTCTCCGCGCCGCCCAGGAATGCTGGGATCGCGCCCTCTTCCTCGGCGAACGCCACGGCTATCGCAACGCCCAATCCACCGTCATCGCCCCCACCGGCACCATCGGCCTGCTCATGGATTGCGATACCACCGGCGTCGAACCCGACTTCGCCCTGGTGAAATTCAAGAAGCTCGCCGGCGGAGGGTATTTCAAGATCGCGAATCAATCGCTGCGGCCGGCGCTCGTGAACCTCGGCTACGATTCGCACCAGATTCACGACATTCTCAAGTATGTGCTCGGCACGCTCTCGCTGCACGACACGCCGCACATCAACTGGGAGTCGCTCAAGGCGCATGGCCTCTCCGACGCTGAGCTGCACAAGATCGAAGACGCGCTCCCCGGCGTGTTCGAGATCGGCTTCGCGTTCAGCGCGTGGTCGTTCAGCGGCGAAACGCTCGCCCGCCTGGGTGTGACCGAAGACGAGCGCAAGGCCCCCGGCTTCAACCTGCTCCGCAAGCTCGGC
>DATAPK010000242.1:0-2582 GCA_036265245.1 Tepidisphaeraceae bacterium
GCGTTTGGTGGAATTGATCCTGACTTCAGCACGTCCAGCGGATCGGTCACCGGCCCGCACGACGGCCCGGATATCATCCCGCTCAATGTCGCCAATGCCACCAACCTGTCGAGCTTTAACATCGTCGTGAATTATGACGCCAGCCGGCTGACCGCGGCTCAGGCGGATGTGGCGCTGGGCGACCTGATCCCCGAATCTGCACAGGCGAATTGGTCGATCACCGTCAATGATTCGACGCCTGGCGTGCTCAAGCTCAATTTCAGTGCTGATAGCGACCATGCCATTTCAGGAGCGGGTGAATTCGGAAATATCACTTTCCACCCAACCCCCACCGCCACCACCGCCACCACGCCTGTCGATCTCAGCGGGCCGGACAAGGTGAATGCCAATACGTTCACCTACAACGACGGCACCATCCTCATTGATGCCGACGGCCCCGCCCTGCCGAGCGAATCGTTCAACTACACGCCCCCCGTGCCCGGCCAGATGAGCGTTGACTTCGGCTTCGGTGAAAACGTCGGCCCGAGCATCAGCAACGGCGATCTCCATCTGACCAACCTCAACACCAACACCGTCGTCAACGGCACCGACATCTCCGTGGTTTATGGCCCGGGCAATACCGCGTTCTTCAGCTTCCCCAACTTCAACCACGGGATTCTGCCGGATGGGTATTATCAGGCGACCATCAATTCGGGCGATGTCACCGATCACCTGAACAACCCGATGACCGCCAACGCTTCCTTCCAGTTCTTCTTCCTGGACGGCGACGCCGACCACGATTCGTTCATCAACATCCAGGACTTCAACATCCTGGCGTCCAACTTCGGACAATCCGGCGCGACCTACCAGCAAGGCGATTTCAACTTCGACGGCGTGGTAAATCTGCTCGACCTGAACGTGATCGCCACGAAGTACGGCGAGCACCTGCTCCCGCCTTCCGCAGGCCCGATTGCAGCATCCGCATCGTCTGTGGGTGTGATGGGCACGGTTCCGGTCGGCGCATCGCCATCCGCCAACGCCGCCGCAACCCCGGCGAACTCTTCGACGAGTCTCTTCTCCACCTCGCCGATTTCCCTCGGCGGAGACAAGAAAGATGGCTCAACCCTCTCGCAGGATGTGCTAGGCAGCTAAGCGTCGATCGACGCAACTCAAGTTTGTTTTCAAACGAAAACGGCCCCCAAAAGGGGCCGTTTTCGTTTCCATAATTTCACACGCCCGTCCGAGTAATCCCTCAGTCTCACCACGCCAAAGCTCTGCGTAACGTAAGTCAATAACGATCAACCCGATTTGCCGCTGGCGATCCGCCAATTGACGCCGGCCCGATCCTGAGTGAAGCTATGCCGGGCTCGGGGCTATGCAGAATATCGTCATCGACAAACCCTACGTGCCGGTGCCTCCGCACCCGGGTCGCCTCTGGCCCGCCCTGCTCTCGTTTTATCTGCCGAGATTGCTTTCCAAAAAATATGGCGTCGTCCACGTGGACTATATCAACGCGCAGCGATTGCGCGAGTCGATTGCCGCCGGGCACGGCGTCCTGCTGGCGCCCAATCATTGCCGCGATGAAGATCCGATGTTGATCGGCATGCTTTCCAAAGAAGTGCGATCACCCTTTTTCATCATGGCCAGTTGGCATCTGTTCATGCAGGATCGCGTGCAGACTTTCCTGCTTCGCCGAGCCGGAGCGTTCAGCATTTACCGCGAGGGCATCGACCGCGGCGCGGTCAACACCGCCGTTGAAATTCTGGCCGACGCCAAACGTCCCCTGGTGATCTTTCCAGAGGGATTGGTTTCGCGAACCAACGATTTTCTAAACGAACTGATGGATGGCACCGCCCTGATCGCTCGCTCCGCGGCGAAAAAACGCGCCAAACTAACGCCCCCGGGTAAAGTCGTCGTCCATCCGGTGGCCATTCGCTATCACTTCCAGGGAAACATCGAATCAGCCGTCACCACCGTCCTGGAAGACATCGAAACACGCCTGACCTGGCGAAAGCAAAGCCATCTTCCAATGATTGACCGTATCTACAAAGTCGGCGGCGCGCTGCTGACTCTCAAAGAACTGGAATTTCTCGGCGAAGCGCGCAGCGGCGAAATCGCTCCGCGGCTGGCAAATCTGATCGACGCCATTCTCCGTCCTCTCGAAGAAGAATGGCTCAAGGAATGCCATCCTGACGATGCCGCGCCCGCGCGGGTCAAGCGGCTGCGCTCGGCGATCCTTCCAGACATGGCCAAGGGCGAAATCGACGAGGCCGAACGCCAGCGGCGGTGGAAGCAGCTTGCCGATCTTTATCTGGCCCAGCAGTTGTTCCACTATCCCCCGGATTATGCGCGATCGAATCCAACGCCCGAGCGATTACTGGAGACGGTCGAGCGCTTCGACGAAGACCTGACCGATCAGGTTCGCAAGCTTGGCCCGCTCCACGCGACGATCACCCTGGGTGAGGCAATCGAAGTGGCGACAGCCCGCGAAGCACGCGGATCGAGCGACCCGTTGATGGATCAAATCGAACAGCAACTCAAAACCATGCTGGGATTGGACAAACATTAATGACAGGCGAATTGGCTTGGATGATCTCAGGCGT
>DATAPK010000243.1:0-9675 GCA_036265245.1 Tepidisphaeraceae bacterium
CCATTCCGAAATGGAATGCCGGGATCAACACGGGGTGGAAATCGACCAATGCCCGAATTGTTCGGGCGTCTGGCTGGATCGAGGCGAACTCGAAACCATCCTGGAGTATTCCAGCGCATCCACCATGCTTCGCGATCCTCCGGAATCGCCGAAACAGGAATCTCTCAATCGTGAGGCGATGCGGGCGAATTTGTTTGAGTGGTTTTAGAAGTTATTTCTGAACCGTCGCTCACTAATTACGCCGGGTCGGAGGTACTCCGAAAGCCTGAATTTCGCTGCGATCGATCCGCCTCTTCGGCGTACCTCAGAGGCGGCGTCTGAGTTTATCTTTAACGATATCCCAGCAGCCGCGCGGGCCACTGTATGGGAAGATCGTCGATGAGAAATGTTTGGTGCACGTGATCCGGCGAGAGCTTTTGCAGAATTGCATCGGCCGCCAGGTATCCGCTGCGCACGGCGCCTTCCATCGTTGCGGGCCAACCGGTCTGGGTGTAATCGCCGGCTAGAAATAGATTCTGAATCCCCATTGGGGGCGGCGATTGTTGTGGACGAATTCGATCGATGCGCGGCAGAGGCGAGAACGTCGCGCGCTTTTCGATTACTACCACGCCTCGCAATAATTTCGCGTCCCTCGCTTCGCTGAATGTTTGGCGCACCTGTTTCTCGAACAGCGAGAGCATTTCATCTTTTGATCGATCCGCCCATTCCCTGGCGGCGCTGATGACGCCGTGCACCGCGTTTCCCGCTTCATCTTTCCGAAAGACCCACTGCAAGGGCCCGCGCATCATGGCCGCGTGCGATTCTTTCAGCACGGGCCGATCGAACCAGAGATGCACGCCGAGAATCGGCACGCTCTCAAACTGATCCAATCTCGCGAACCGCGCATCAGTCTTTGCCATCTCTGCCGGCATCCACTTTTGCACCGCATGATGGTTCGTTGCCAGCACATACGCATCGGCAACCAGTGTTTCCCCATTCGCTAGCTCAATTCCCGCGATGCGATCCCGATCGAATTTGATTTCCGCTACTCTTGTCCCAAATCGCACATCGCGCACCGGAATTTTCCGATACAACTCGCCCAGCGGGCAGAGGGGCATGCCCACGACATAACCGTGCGAGTTTGCGATCAATGACTCCTGAAAAATCTGGATGGCGTACTTCGCGCTGGCCCGGCGGGTGTCTTCGTTCAGGCCGCTGATCACCACCGCGTCATAAAATTTCTGCACGAGCGATTCGGGCTGGCCCTGCTCGTCCAGCCAATCTCCGAATGCAGTTCCATCCAATCTCTGCCGCCCCTCGCGCCCGATCTGGGCCATCTCCAGCATTGCCTCGGTGAGCTTTCGCCGCTCGTAAATTGTCAGCGCGGAGAATCCTGCCAAGGCCGGGGCCAGATGGAACGGTGCGGGAAATTGTTTCACACCAAACAGATCAAACCGCCGGCCGGTTTCATCGCGAAAATGAATCGCCCGATGAAACCGGATGAGCGCTTCCGCCCCGATTCGTCTGTAGAAATCGATCAGATTTGTGCAACAGCCCAAGAGGACATGCTGGCAATTATCGAGGATTTCGCCGGTTTGCGGGTCTTCAAACGAGCCCGCCCGGCCGCCCAGTGTGCGACGCGCTTCCAGAAGTGTGACCTCAACCCCCGCTGATTCCAGCGCCACCGCCGCTGCCATCCCCGCCAACCCCCCGCCAACAACAATGACTCGCTTTATCTTGGAATTCAGCATCGAATTGACAAAAAAGATAATTTCGCTGCTTGCGGCTTATCGCTGCCCCTCACGCCCGCGCCGCCTGTCGCATTGCCCGGGTTGCCCGCCAACCGATCCGCAACTTGTGAATCAGTGAAAGCGAAACCCGCTCACGCAAAACGCGGCGGGGGTCGCGGGCGATCTTGGTCAGCAGGCCGCGATAAATTTCCGTCATGGCGATCATCGTGGGCCGGCTGTCTACTTCCAACCGCGACTCCAGCTCGGCGGATTGCTCATAAAATGATTCGATGCGGTTGATCTGCTGGCGCATCAATCGATTGAACCCGTCGGGGTTATCGCCGTTGCGAAGTTCTTCGGCCGTCAATCCGGCCGCATCGAGATCTTCGCGCGGCAAATACAATCGCCCGCGGGCGGCATCTTCGCGCAGGTCGCGAAGGATGTTGGTGATCTGAAACGCCACGCCGCGCGCCACCGCCATTGCTTCGGTCTCGGCGCCGCCTTCGTATCCCCAGATTTTGATGCTCGCGAGCCCCACGACCCCGGCGACACGATAGCAATAGTTGTGAAGCTGCTGGAAATTCTCGAAATTCACCGGCGACAAATCCTGCTGCTGCCCGGCGATCGCCTCGTCGAATAGCGCAACCGGCAAATCATACCGCCGCGCGATGTGCGCGAACGCCGGCCAGATCGGAGCGTCGTCGTTCATCCCCGCCGCCCCGGACAGCACTGCGTGCGTGCGCTTCCGCCATTCGTTCAGGTCGTGCACGCGCTGTTCGACGGATCGCCCGTCGTCATCGTCGGCGATGTCGTCGATCCGCCGCATGTACGCATACAGGGCGAACATGGCCGCTCGCTTTTCATGCGGGAGGAGCTTCAATCCGTAATAAAAATTCTTGGCGGCCTGCCGCGTGAGACGCGCGCAATATCCCATCGATGCGGCCAGTTGCGCCGGCACCCTCTCCTCATCCAGTTCTGAGGTGGCAATCACGCTCATGCGCTCATGCTCCCCAGCTTTGCACCCACCGCTGACAAGACAAGCCTACCCTTCTGCCAGGCGGACAACGCCGGCCTGGCGGAGAGTGTATCGTAATCCGCCTCACGAATCGCCTGCAAAATTGCGCGTCCGCCTTTGCTGAATAATGCGATGTGCCCGCGTACCGACGGATCGAGCGTCTCAAACAACTCATCCCCGCGATCGAACATCTCGGTGGTGCGATCCACTTCAAACCGGATGAGATCGCGATAAGGCTGGTTGCACTCGCCTCGGGCGAGCAGTTCTTCATTCACGCCAAATTTCCGCATCGATTCGGCCGGGAGATAAATTCGATCCAACTCGACCAAATCCCGCCGCACATCCTGCCAGAAATTGGCCAGTTGCAATGCGGTGCAGATCAGATCGGACAACTGCTGCCGCCGCTCATCGCGATAGCCGCATAGATATAACACGATCCGCCCGACGGGATTGGCGCTTCGCCGGCAATAATTGAGGAGTTGGTCAAACGTCTCATATCGCTTGATGCGCTGATCCTGCTCGAAGGCATCGATCAGATCGAGAAAGGGGTCAATGGGAATCTCATGGCGGGCAATCGTGCCGGAAAGTGCGGCGAATAACGTGCTTTCGACTTCGCCGGCGAAACATTTTCGCGTTTGCTCGGCCAGATTTTCCAGATGGCTCATCGCCACGTCTGGGTTATGAATCTCATCGCCGAGATCGTCGGCTGTGCGGCAGAAGGCATAGACGTTGGAAAAATCCTGCCTTAGATGGGCGGGCAACAGCACCGAGACCACGCTGAAATTCTCATAATGCGATTTTGCCAGCCGCGTGCAGAACGCCTCGGCCTCTTCCACGCTTTTCGCGGGCGCCAGCGCTTCGACCACCATCGGGGGCAGCGGGCGCGATCGATCCGCGCCTTCTGTTCCCGATCGCTCCCCTTCCGCCATGTCCTGAGCTTTAAATGTCATTCCATCCCGTCAGAATTCTGACAATCCCGCCATCCTACAGGTGAGGCCGATTCCTCACAATCTTTCGAGAGTTTTCCACATTCCCTATCGCGATAATCCGGGCAATCTGGGTATAACATCGTTCATCCCAATTTCAGAAAGCGAGGGTGCCGATTATGCCCGCGTCCATCTCATTTACCCTCAACGGCAAAGCAACCACCGTCGAGGCCGATCCGGACCGCCCACTGCTTGAAATCCTTCGCGAAGATCTCCATCTCACCGGCACTAAATACGGCTGCGGCGAAGGGGCTTGCGGGGCGTGCAGTGTTTTGGCCAACGGCAAGCGAATCTTCAGTTGCTCGACTTCCATCACTGAAGTCGCCGGCAAATCAATCACCACCATCGAAGGGCTTGCGAGCGGTGATACGCTTCATCCGCTGCAACAAGCTTTCCTGGACGATCGCGGATTCCAATGTGGCTATTGTACGGCCGGCATGATTATGAACGCGGCCGCGCTGCTCGGCACCAAACCCAATCCAACCGAAGCGGAAATTCGTGAAGGAATGAACGGCAACATCTGCCGCTGCTGCGCTCATACTCGCATTATCCGCGCCATCCAACACGCCACCGAACTGGCAAAGGCATAATCATGTCAAATCCAACCATTAAAAATATTCGCGAGCTGGAAGAGCCGCTTGAAACCCTTGGCTACGACTTCGGCTTCACGCGGCGATCGTTCGTGCAAATCCTTGGCGCGGGATTGTTGATTTTCGCCGCGGCGGAAACTGGTTTCTCTCAGCCCGCGCCCGAAGAGGGACGTCGTGGACGAGGTGGTGGCGGCGGTGGGTTTGGCGGTGGGCCCGTCAAGATTAGCGCTCGTCTTCATATCGCCACCGATGGCACGATCACGGTGCTTTCCGGCAAAGTCGAAGGCGGGCAAGGGGCGCGCACCGAAATCACCCAGGCCGCCGCCGAAGAGCTTGGCGTGCCCGCTTCTCAAATCAATCTCATCCTGGCCGATACCGAACTCTGCCCCGACGACGGCCCCACCGTCGGCAGCCGAACCACGCCTTCGACGATTCCGTCTGTCCGCCAGGGATGCGCCGCAGCCAAAAAACTGTTTGACGATTTCGCCTCCCAATCCCCCGCTGGGAAAAAATTGACTTACGCCGACCTCGCTTCCGATGCCAATTTCATCGAAGCCGCCAAGCAAAACATTCCGCGAAATGTTATCGTCAGCGCCGTCAGCGAATGGAAAATCCTCGGCACGCCCCTCGCCCGCCCCAATGCGCATGATGTCGTCGTCGGCAAACACAAATATCCATCCGACCAGGTTTTGCCCGGAATGCTTTATGGCAAAGTGCTCCGCCCTGCCTCTTTCGGGGCAACGCTTACCGACATCGACCTTGCGCCGGCCAAGGCCATCGACGGCGTGATTGTCGCGCGAGACGGCCAATTCGTCGGCGTCGCCGCGCCGAATTCGTTTCTCGCGCAGCGTGCCATCACCGCCTTGGAGGGCACGGCGCAGTGGGATTCTCCATCCCATCCCTCCAGCAAAACATTGAGTGACTATCTCCGCAAAAACGCGCGGAATATTCCTGCCAACCCGTTTGCCGATGCAATCGCCTCCGCCGCGAAGAAATTGACGGCAACCTATGAAGTGCCTTACGTGCAGCATGCGCCTCTGGAACCCCGCGCTGCTCTGGCCGACTGGAAAGACGGCAAGCTGACCGTCTGGACCGCCACGCAAAACCCCACCGGCGTGCGCCGCGAACTCGCGGGGGCGTTCCACATCGCCGAATCCAACATCCGTGTGATCGTGCCCGATTTTGGCGGTGGTTTCGGCGGCAAGCACACCGGCGAATGCGCTGTCGAGGCCGCCCGTATCGCGCAGGCCGCTCAAAAACCCGTCCTCCTCCGCTGGACTCGTCCCGAAGAATTCACCTGGGCCTACTTCCGCGCCGCCGCCGTCATCGATCTGACCGCGACGCTCGACGAAAACGGCGCGATCACCAGTTGGTTTACAACTGACATCAACTATGGCACGCCGGGCATTGAATCGCCGTATAACATCGCCAGCAAACACAGTGAATTCATCGAAAGTAAGCCGCCGCTTCGTCACGGCTCTTATCGTGCCCTGGCCGCCACCGCGAATAATTTCGCGCGGGAATCTTTCATGGATGAATTGGCGCTTGCCGCCGGCAAGAATCCCCTGGAATTTCGCCGCGCGCATCTGAACAACGATCGCCTGCTCGCCGTGCTGAACGAAGCCGCCAAGCAATTCGATTTCTCTGCTCGCCGCGCCAAATCCGATTCCAAAAAAATTGGCGTCGGCATCGCCTGCGCCACCGAAAAAGGCTCCTACGTCGCCGCCTGCGTTGAAGTCGAAATCGCCGCCGACCAAACCATTCGCGTCAATCACATTTGCCAGGCTTTTGAATGCGGCGCCATCATGAACCCAAGCAATCTTGAAGCCCAGGTGCAAGGCGCCCTCATGCAAGGCATCGGCCCCGCGCTTCGCGAAGCCACCGCTTTTGAAAACGGCAAAATCACCAATGCCTCGTTCTTCGACTATGAAGTCCCGCGCTTTGCCGAGCTTCCGATGATGGATATCCATTTATTAAATCGCCCCGACCTCCCCAGCGCCGGCGCCGGCGAAACGCCGCTGATCGCCCTTGCGCCCGCGATCAATAATGCCGTCTTTCACGCGACGGGAAAGCGTGTGCGGCAAATGCCGATTCGATTATCTTAAAAACGAATGACCGGCACATCTTTATCGCTTCAGTTCCAACTGACCTTCGACGAATACGCCGAGGCCCTTGCCGCTTCCCGCTCCATTAAGCCCACAAAGGGAAAAGCAAAGCGCAACACCGCTTTGGGCTGGGCAATTCTTTTTGCGATTTTCATATGCTGGATTGCCATTATCGCTTTTCAAGGAATAAATGGGTCCTCATTAGATGACGATGCAGTTCGGACGAGGCTTGCCGAAAATATCATGATTCCCATCCCATGGATTATGCTTTTGTTTCTCGCCATGCTCCTTGGCGCTCGCACTTTCCTCGGCTTGCGATGGGCACAGGCGGGATATCTACTTTTGACGATCTTTTGCGTCGCAATTGCAATGTTTATCGCAAAATATCAATGGCAACACACAGGTTTTTTTACAACATATACAATCCTGGGAATCGCATTCTTCAGCGTCGGCAAGATGCTCTTTCAGCCATCAGGTATTCAGGCGATCTGGAAGGCTTCACCTCATCTACACGAAACATGCGATCTCATTGCCGATTACGATTCCATTCGTCTCCAATATCCCCTTATGAAAACCGAGTTTGACTGGCGGATGATAAAATCTTGGACCGAAACAAGAAACACTATTTTGATATGGGTCGGAACACGATCATTTCATATCGTACCCAAGAGAGTGTTTGACGCCGAGAAGTTAAAAATGTTTCTCGACCTCCTCGTCGATGCAACCAAAACCAGGCAAGAAGCGTTTCCTGTCATCCCGATGGCAACAGTTGCCCAAAGCACGAAATCCAACCCACCGGTCAATACCTGATCATTTAACCGCGTCCGCCCTTCCCATACCCCTCCACAATCATCTTCAGCGCCCCGGTTTCCGAGTTCATCACCATCCCATGCACAGGCACATCCTGAGGGAGCAGCGGATGATTGCGGATCACATTCACGCTCTGCCGCACGCCGTCTTCGACATGCTCAAATCCGGTGAGCCATTGCTCGAGATTGATCCCCGAATGCCGCAGGGTGGAAAGCATCTGATCGGAAACGCCTCTTGCCTTGGCCTTATCGAGCACGCGCTCGCAGCTTAGCGCCGTCATCCCGCAGCCGGTGTGCCCCACCACCACAACTTCCTCCGCGCCCAGTTCATAGATGGCCAGCATGATGCTCCGCATCGCGCTTCCAAACGGATGCGACACAATCGCCCCCGCGTTCTTGACCATCTTTACGTCGCCGTTGCGAAACCCCATCGCCCGCGGCAGCAGTTCCACCAGCCGGGTGTCCATGCACGTCACCACCACCAGTTTTTTGTTGGGAAACTGATCTGTGCGGAAGGCTTCATATTCCTTGCGCTCAACAAACGAGTGATTGTGTTCGAGAATTTCAGAAATCGTATTCATCACGTTCGCAATTCTACTCCCTCTTGCTGTACGCAGGGAGAGGAGGAAACAGGACGAATTTTTCTTTCTCGCCCGAACCCCGTGTTCACAGCAATGGCATCCGGGTCGTTCCACGAATAAAGTGCCCTACTGTATGCCCTCTTTTGCCAATCGCGCCGACCGCCACGCCGCGTGGGTCATCTTTCTTGTCACCCTGGCCTGTTATGCCTATTTCTTTCAAGGGCTCGGCTGGAACCAGATGGCCCATTTTGCCACCATGCACTCGCTGGTCGAGTTCGGCACCGCCGAAATTTCCCGCTTTAGCAGCCTGACCCAGGACGTCACCGTCGTCGGAGATCGAATTTATTCCAACAAGCCGCCGGGAATCGCCCTTCTGGGCACGCCGTTTTATTTTTGCATCATCTCCATCGAGCGGATTCTTGGGCTCGACGTCAATTCGATCTGGCTAAACAACCTGCACATCATGACCGTCATTCTCTCCGCCCTGCCTGGCGCGCTGGTTAATGTGGTGCTCTTCTTCGCTTTTCGCAGAGAACAGGCGACGCTTCGCATGGCGCTTGTGCTGGCCGGCGCGTTTGCCTTTGGCTCGCTTAGCTGGCCCTATGCGGGATTGCTCATGTCACACCTGCTCTGCGCGCTGGTCATCCTCAGCGCCTGGTATCTGCTGACTGAATCGAATCTGACGATTAAAAAAGCGACGGTCGCCGGCGCGCTCATCGGCCTTGGGATTCTCAGCGATGTGCTCACCGCGCCGGTTGCGTTGATCTTTGCTCTTTATCTAGTCGCGAGAAAGATGCCCGCGCGATATTGGCTGGCCTACTGCGCGGGGCCCGGCGCGTCGGTTCTGCTCACGCTTCTTTACGATCGCCTCGCCCACGGCGGCGCGGCTATCAGCGGGCCGTTCCATCCAACCACCACTTTTTCCGCGCCTGGACTTGTTTTCGGGGAATTCGGGCCACCTGATTGGCGCCGGCTTTACTGGATTTCCTATCAACCCATGCGCGGCCTATTCGCCTGCTGCCCGATTTTCGTCCTCTGCCTGTTCGCTCCTTTATTTCTTCGCCGCCCTTTTCACTTCCCGCTTGATCGCATCGCAATTCTGCTGACGCTCCTGGTTTATCTTTTTTTCTATCTCACCTTCATCGGATGGAATGGCGGCTGGAGCATTGGCCCGCGATATTTGATTCCCGCCCTGCCCCTCTTCTGGATTTTTGCACTGCGCCCGCTTCAAAAAATCCCCAAATTCATCAGCGCCCTCATCATCACGGTTTCGATTGTTTACATGCTTGCCGCCACCTCCGTGTGCGTGCTCAGTCCGGTATCCGGCGAAGGCCCGCCCGACAAATCCGACCCCGTCCGCTCCGATCTCATTGTCTTCGTCCAAGGCCACACCAATCACACTCAATTTGGCTACAACCTTGCCGCGTTGCTGCGCATTCCTCAACCATTTCAGCTCCTCCCCATCTTTGCATTACTGATATTTTATTTTGTTTACACCTTCACCCGCCCCCGGCAGCCCTCCATTTCTCCGGAAATTTTGTAATGGCCTGCCTCCCGTGATTGCGGATACTTTTTCCGCATGCCAAATGTCGATCCAACCTATCTTCTTTATCTCGGCATTAAAGGAACCGTGATCGCCCTCGATCGCCGCACTGGCGCGGAGCAGTGGCGAACGCCGCTCAAGGGAATGGAATTCGTCAATCTTTCACTCGACGACGATTCTCTTTTCGCCACCGCGCGCGGCGAAGTCTTTTGCCTGGACCCGCGCACGGGGCGCATCCTCTGGAATAATCCCCTGAAAGGCCTCGGCTGGGGCCTGATCACCATCGCCGGGACAAACATCGTTCCATTCGCTCGGCAACAAGCATCCAATGCTGCCA
>DATAPK010000244.1:0-5821 GCA_036265245.1 Tepidisphaeraceae bacterium
CGGCTTCGCTGGGACTGCTGGCGATCGGCGGCGTTTCGCTGTTGCGTCGGCGCTCGCGAAGGTAATGGGCTGACGACAAACTCGCAACAATTCCCCGCCAAAGCCGATTTAGGGGATACTTCGGCTTTGGCGGGTTTTTTATGGAATGGACAGGAGTGATGTTTTGGGCCGCGGGGTTTAGCGCGGCGGCGATGATGATCAGCATCGTAATGGTTTGGCAAAGCTGGGGTTGGAAGAGTCTGCCGGGGTGCGGCGCGGGGTCGGGCTGCGACGAAGTCAGCGCGAGCCGTTGGGCCAGGGTGGGACGGTTTCCGGTGGCTGGCGGGGGGGCGATGGTGTATGGCGGGATGCTGGTTTGCGAGTTGTTCGTGGGGGGAACTATGGGGGCGGCGGGGGGAATTGCGGGGGAAATTGGGGGAATCGGGGGTAGTCTATGGATGGGCTTGGCGTGCATGGCTGCGATTGCATTGAGTGCCGGTGTTTGGTTTTCCTCACTCCAATTGTTTGTCATTCGACGCTTCTGTTTTTATTGCATGCTTACGCATGGGTGCGGGGTTGCGTCGGCGGTGCTGGTTTGGGTTGCGTGGAAACATTCCGCGCGAAAACCGGATGAGGCGATATCGCCGGCGGTGTTTGTTGGAGTCGCGGCGATGGTGGGGCTGGCGGCTGGGCAAATTTTGATTCGTCCCAAAACTTACGTTGTGGAACACACGCCGGAGTTATCTAAAGAAACGGTTTCTCAATCTGCCATTGCCGTGATCGCGCCTGCGGCGTCTGGCACGAATCTCTCGCAAGCTTCTCGCAAGGTTGAGTTGATCGGCGGGCAAGTGGTGTTTGATGCCGAACGTTTTCCGCTCATCGGATCGCGCGATACAAAATTTCTAATCGCGGATATGTTGGATTACACCTGCGAGCATTGCCGCCAGGTTTATCCGCTGTTGCGGCAGGCGATCGAACATTTCGATGGAGAGCTTTCGGTTACGATTCTTTGCACGCCGCAGGAAGATATGTTTGCGCCGGGCATGCCGGTGGATCCGCGTTATGTGAACGGTCACGCGTTCGCGCATCTCTCGCTGGCGGTGTGGCGGGAAAATCCCAGGCGGTTTGAAGAGTTTCATCACTGGCTGCTGGAAACGGGATGGCGATATTCACTTGAGACGGCCAGGGGGATGGCGGTCGATTTTGTCGGAGAATTGACGCTGGAGAGAGCGCTGCGCGACGGCAATATCAAGCAGAGTCTGGATGAATCCATGGCGCTATACTATCAATCCGACGCGGGGCGATTGCCGAAGTTGCTGTTGCCGAAGGCGATGGTGTGGGGGAAGGTGGATTCGATCGATAAATTGATTTGGATTTTGGAGAAGGAGTTGCGCGGCGTGGATGTTTCTGATCGACCCGCTTGATGGAGGAGGGTTGTTTAGGCTCCTTGCTTGCCACTGAAGTGGCAAGCCCAGTGAGGACTGAATGTGTCCGCTCTGAGGCATGATGGGCATTAAGGGATCATTATTGTTTTTGTTGCTGACCAGCCTGGGGTTGGCGTGGGTGCGGTCGGACCGCGTGGTGCCGGGGGAGAAGCATGTGGTGGAGCTGAGTTATTGGAATGGGTTCACGGGGCCGGATGGGCGAACGATGCTGCAGATGGTGCGGCAGTTCAACCGGGAGAATCCGGATGTGCAGATCACGATGCAGCGGATTGCGTGGGCGACGTATTACAACAAGCTGATGGTGGCGGGGATCGGGGGGCGCGGTCCGGAGATATTTGTGATGCCGTCGGCGATGCTGCCGCAGATGTATCGGGCGGGGTTTATCGATGAGATCACCGATGTGTACGGGCCGGGCGGGGCATTGAAGGCTCAATTCGATCCGAAGCTGATCAAGATTGTGGATGTGGGGACGGATCATGAAGAGTTGATTGGTTTGCCGCTGGATGTGCATGCGCAGGGGATGTATTGCAACGGTGCGATGTTGAAGGAGGCGGGGTTTGTGAACGCGGATGGTTCGCCGCGGCCGCCGAAGAATCGGGAGGAGTTTCTGGCGGCGGCGAGCGCGATGAGGAAGGATACGGATGGAGATGGGCAGCCGGATCTGTGGGGATTTGGATATGGGCAGTGGGATCGGAATTTCATGTCGCTGGTTCCGCAGTTTGGGGGGCGATTGCTGGATGAAAAGGGAGAGCCGGTGCTGGATGATCCGGGGGATGTGCAGGCGCTGCAGTTTTTGGCGGATCTTTATTTGAAGTATCACCTGGCGCCGCCGCCGGAAGCGGGCGTGGCGGGGTGGGTGGGATTTCGGCAGCAGAAGGTGGGGATGGTTTTCGATGGCGTTTACATGCTTGGCGATCTGAAGCGGCTGGAGGGGCATCCGTATATTGGCGCGCCGATGCCGCAGATTGGGCCTTATCCGGGGACGCTGGCGGATTCGCATATTTTGTGTGTTCGGAAAGGGCTGCCGCCGGATCAGCGGGCGGGGGCGGAGAAATTGATCCGGTTTATTTCGGATCACAGCATCATTTGGGCGGAGGCGGGGCAGATTCCGGCGCGGAAGGATGTGCGCGAGACGGAAGCGTTTAAGAAAATGCAGGTGCAGTATGCGTTTTCGCAGCAGTTGGATTATGTGATGTATCCGCCGAGGACGCCGCTGTTTGGGGAATTGAATGCGCAGATCGTGCTGGCGGTGGAATCGGCGATTCGTGGGCGCGCGACGCCGATTGATGCGCTTCGGCAGGCGAATCGGGATTACAAGCGATATCTGGATCGGGATCGAGCGGACAATCTGGTTTCATCGGAGGTGAAATGACCCACCGGCGAAGCCAGAATCTGGTTGGGTATCTGTTCATGCTTCCGTATGGGGCGGTGTTTCTGACGTTTATCGTGCTGCCGTTTGTGGTTTCGCTGGTGCTTTCATTTTTAGAATACGATCTGACGTCGCGACATCCGGCGACGTTTATTGGATTTCGGAATTTTAGAGAGGCGCTGTTTGAGGATCGATTTTTCTGGAAGGCGGTGGGGGCGACGTTTCAATATGTGGCGCTCATGATTCCGGCGCAGCTTGTTCTGGCGATGCTGCTGGCGCTGGGGATGAATGCGATGACGCGCGGGAAACAGACGGTGCGGGCGCTGCTTTTTATGCCGGGATTGTTGAGCATCGCGGTGACGGCGATCTTGTGGCAGTGGTTTTACAACGAAGAATTCGGGCTGTTCAACCATCTTCTAAAGCTCGTGCATTTGCCGGGGGTTCCGTGGTTGTCGAATTTGCATGTTGCGATGCCGAGCGTGGTGCTGATGACGCTGTGGTGGACGGTTGGGGGATCGGCGGCGGTGTTGTTGACGGGGTTGCAGCAGATTCCGGCGCAAATTACGGAGGCGGCGGCGCTGGATGGGGCGAATGGGTGGCGTGGGTTTTGGATGATTACGCTGCCGATGCTCAAGCCGGTGCTGCTGTTTATGGTGGTGATGAACACGATCGGGGGGTTTCAGATGTTTACGCAATCGTTGCTGCTGACGACCGGCGGGCCTGAGATGGCGACGCGCGGCGTGGTGCAATTGATTTACGACACGGCGTTCGGTGATTTTCGATTGGGATATGGGGCGGCGATCAGTTGGCTGTTGTTTATCATGATCGCGGGATTTTCATTTTTGCAATTCAGAATCATCCGGAGGTTTTCGGAATGAAAACGGCCCGGAGCAAAATCATCTGGGTGATCATGGTTGCGACGGCGCTGCTTTTTATCGCGCCGCTGATCGTGATGGCGCTGACCTCATTCAAGCATGAAAGCGAAGTGCTGAATCCGGAGGCGATTATCCCGCGGCACTGGACGATGTCGAATTTTCGATATGTCCTGAGCTATCCGGAAGAGGCGCCGTTTGTGCGGTGGCTGCTGAACAGCGTTTTTGTCTCGACGACGGTGACGCTGCTGGTGTTGGTTTTTTCGTCGATGGCGGCGTATGCGATCACGCGGCTGAGGGTGCCGGGGGGCGGACGCATGCTTGGCGTGATCGTGGTGACGATGATGCTGCCGGCGCAATTGTTCCTGGTGCCGGTTTATTTGATCTTGAGCTGGTTTCACTGGCTGGACACGGCGGCGGCGCTGATTGTGCCGGCGACGGCGGGGGGATTTGGTGTGTTTATGATGTGCGCATTTATGAAAGCGATCCCACGATCGATTGAAGAGGCGGCGCTGATTGATGGGTGCTCGCCGGTGGGGGTGTTTCTGCATGTCAACCTGCCGCTTAGTGCGCCGGCGATGGCGACGCTGGGGATTTTTACCTTCATCGCATCGTGGAATGATTTCATCAACCCGCTTGTGTTTATCGATTCGGCGCGGAACTACACGCTGCCGCTGGGGATTGCGCTGTATCAGGGGTCTTACAGCACGGAATATGCATTGACACTGACGACGAGTTTGCTGGCGACGCTGCCGTTGATCGTGATGTTCATGTTTTTCCAACGGCAGATTATCGAAAGCATGTCTTCAACTGGATTGAAGGATTAGATATCGAAAGGGAATCATGCAAACCACACTTCATTTACATACGGCGTTTGTGATCGACAAGGTTGATCCGCGCATCTTTGGTGGATTTCTCGAACATCTTGGGAGGGCGGTGTATCAGGGTGTTTATGAGCCGGGCAGCAAGCACGCGGATGAGACGGGGTGCCGGAAAGATGTGTTGAATGCGCTGCGGAGGCTCAAGTTTACGGCGATGCGATATCCGGGGGGGAATTTTGTGAGTGGGTATCACTGGATGGATGCGGTGGGGCCGAGGGAGAAGAGGCCGAAGACTCGGGATTTGGCTTGGCAGAGTTTGGAGACGAATGAGTTTGGGCCTGATGAGTTTGTGCCGCTGTCGCGGCGAATGGATTGGACGCCGATGATGGCGGTCAACTTGGGGACGGGCACGCCTGAGGAGGCGAGGAACTGGCTGGAATATTGCAACATTGAATCGGGGTCGAAATGGTCGGAGCTGCGCGTCGCGAACGGACATAAATCGCCGCACAACATCAAACTGTGGTGTTTGGGAAATGAGATGGATGGGCCTTGGCAGATTGGTCATGTGCCGGCGGAAACGTATGCGATCAATGCACAGCAGACGGCGCGGATGATGAAAATGGTTGATCCGGGCGTGGAGTTGGTGGTTTGCGGATCGTGCGCGCTGGATCTTCCGACGTATCTGGAGTGGGATCGGAAGGTGCTGGAGCATTGCCGGAATGATGTGGAGTACATCAGCCTGCATCGGTATGTGGGGAACGAAGCGGGGGATACGCCGAACTTTCTGGCGGTGACGAATAGCATTGACGATCAGATTGAATCGATGAACGCAGTGTGCCAGGCGGTGCAGAAAACCAAGCGGCTGAAGAAGCAGGTTTATCTGAGCTTTGACGAGTGGAATGTATGGTATCGGGCGCGCACGGGGGCGCACATGGATGGGCGGGGGAAGTTTGCGCCGCATTTGCTGGAGGAGGTTTATAACCTTGAGGATGCGATTGTGGCGGCGGGGTTTCTCAATAGTTTTATCCGTCATGCGGATTCGGTGAAGATTGCGAACATCGCGCAGATCGTGAATGTGATCGCGCCGATTCTGACGCGTGGAGATGAGATGATTCTTCAGACGATTTTTTATCCGATTGAAATGTATGCCAAGCGACGGGAGGGGACGTCGCTGAGGATTGCGATTGATGGGCCGGGATATGAGTCGAAGGATTTTGGGCGGGCGACGTATCTGGATGCGAGTGCGATTCTGAATGGGAAGCAATTGAGTGTGTTCGCGTGTAATCGAAGCCTGGAAGAATCGATGGATCTGGTGGTTCGGCTGGGTGATGCGCA
>DATAPK010000245.1:0-10842 GCA_036265245.1 Tepidisphaeraceae bacterium
CGCATCGCATGATTGAGCCTTCAACGCTCAGCGCCATCGCATCGGCACGATTCTCTGCGTTCAAAGGGGATGCAATGTACAAAGCCCCATCGACGTGCTGGGCACAGTCATATACATCCAGCGCACGTTGCCCCGTCTGCCAATCCACATGGCCCGGCGGGTTAAAGAAATATCCCCACTGGTGCAGGACGGGCTCGATGAACAGCGCCGGTTCCAACTCACGCCACTTCTGCTTCATCGTGGCGAGGTAATTCTGAAGCTCCCACGCAAGATAGGTCTGGTTGTCAATCCAGCGATGAAAATCAGGCGTGCGATTTGCAAAATCTTCCTTTGTCGGTCGTGCGCATCCGACCCAGTTCAACTCTTCGGGCCGAAGCCAATATTCGCTCGGCTTTAGTTCCGCAAATGAATGGGGCGTCAAACCATATCGTCGATTGAGCGCGTCGATGTCCCCTTTGTATCGTTCGGACAGCCACTTGAGATATCGTTTCTGTCCCTCGTTATCGAAGCTGGGTTTGGGAATTGGCTCAAACATGGTCTGCATGACGATGCGCTCGGGCGTTGCGGGCAATCGGCGCATTCCTTTGGCATATAGCTTCAGCAATCCGCGCACGTGATCGAGCATTGTCTGCTGCGCGCGAGGCGACCAATATTTATAGGTGCCCATCAATCTGCCATCGGGCAGAACGCTTTCTTCGCCGCGCACGGGCGGCACATCCCGGATCGTGGGATAGAGATTGTCTCCGCACAGATAAAGCGCCAGGTGCGTGTAATCCATTCCGTGCGAGCGGGCTTCGCTCATCATGAATTCCTGCATCGCGACGTATTGGCTCGCTGGTTCGCCTCGATATCGGGCGAAAAAGTCTTCCCATGCCTTGGAATCCAGGTTGATACTGTTGAAGCCCAGCTCTTTTACTTCCGCGATTCCCTCGCGGACAGCTTGGCGATCACTGTAAAATGGTTCGAAAAAATTCCCGAACCAGATGCTGATCATTGGGGACTTGTTCACGGTTATTACTCTCGATTGCAATTGGAAAACTATCTCACAATGCCGAACGTTTGCTCGATAGGCTCGGTGCTCGTGATTGATACCCCAAGACCCGATGCGAATTGCAATTTCATCACGGTCTCCGCTACTGAACGGAATTGATTTCGAGGATCACGGTTGACAGAGGCCGCACTTTCATTGTCGCGCCGGCGACAAGATCTTTGCTATGCGAACCCAATTCAGCCGCTGACTTCGCGTTGTCCGGTATCTTCAACTCGAACGTCTTGTCATGCGTCATATTCAGACCGATCACGAATCGGCCGTAGCGCAATGTATAGAAGTCGCCACGACCGTTGTAGGGGCTTTCGTGGCCGGGGATTGGAGACAAGCCATCGGGGAATTTTGCGATCGGAACTTTCTGTCCCGTATATGCGGATTCGAGATCAACTGGATACTTGAACCCGCCGTTGCCAAATCCGTAATTGGTCCAATTTGGCCAGGTAAATTCCTTCCCGCTGGATTGAAAGATTGTTGATTCGCTGACAACCGCAATGCGATCAAACCGTGGCGTGATGTAATGAACCCGAGCCAGATTATTGATCCCAAAGCGGGCTCGCCAATAAAGCGAGGCATACAGAATTTCATTGCCATGTTTGAACGCGACCACGCCGTCGGTCTCATCCGTGAAGACGAAGTCTTTCTGGTCTGCACTCATCGGCAGGCGATCACTGCTTTGGGGCTGCGACATCATCAATTCATACTGATCGGGTGTCTCAAGCCGGCCAATGGTCGTGCGGAGCGGCTGGGCGCGATCCTCCATCGCGTGAACCTCAGAGGCGAAAAACTGATTGTCGGCGATCATCTGCTGGGCATAGCCGACAAGCCGGGGATCGAGCGTATAGGCGGCGGCCTGAAGAGCGGAGGCATCGCGCGTCGGCCGCTGTCCGTAGGCCATTTCACCCGGATAATGCAGATCGCGCCAGCCGATGATCTGCTCCAACTGCATGACGCGATTGCCGTCAGAGTCGATGGCTGGGAATCGCATCGCTGCCCGCGCCATGGCAACTTTCACAAGCTGCGTCCTAATCTTCTCATCGCCGGGCTGACTCGGCGCCGGCCGCGTGCCGTCATAGATGGCAGCGACCAGATCGATGACTTCTCCGTATGTTCCGACATAGCCGAGCTCTTTTGACAATCCCTTTTCAGTCAGCTGCATATAATTCGGGCCGACATTCCACCTGTTTCCACCGGGATCGCTGTCGCGCCAGGGCTCCAGACCAACGGATTCGTAGAGATAGCGTCGAGCCTCGGGCTCGGATAACGCCTTGGAAGGATCGAGCACTTCAACACCGCGATTGGCGAAATAAATCCCATTCAGATCATTGAGCATCGTCTGATTCGTATATTGCCGACGATGCTGGCGGTGCCAATCGCGACAGGCGACGAGCATCTCCGTCAATCCGGCACGCCGAGTGATCTTTCCGCCAGCGCCGTCGTCTATCTGCCCATCGAAACAAGGGTTCAACTGTACCTGCCGCAGCGCGATTACCTCTCCGCAAATTCCCAGTCCAAACCAATCCGGGTTCCAGGTTGACGGCTCGGCTTCTGCCAGATGCGGATTTCTTCGGTATCCATCGAACAAGGCATCAAGGCCCTTGATGATTTGTTGGATTGCTTTGGGATTCTGATAAGCCTGCGTCCACTTCATGTCATAGGCTTTTGCCAGAAGCTGCATCTGCATCTGACTGATTGCCTGTTTTGAATCGAGTCGTGCTTCGATTTCAGCATTCACGCGAGCCTTGATCTGCTCAAGCACTTCCGGGCCGGGGGATTTTCGGACCGGCAAATCAGATGGCGCGGCCCCTTGCATCTCATCTGACGGCGGGACAAAGCAACCGTCTGTGTGCGTGTAAACGCGGTATATGCCGCGCGATGGTTTGGTCATCAGTTTTTGGTACTGATCGAAATTTGTTCCATACGGCCAGATGAGTCCGCTGCTGCGAATCTCAAACTTCATTTTCGTTTTGCCCCTGGTGATCGCCAGAGGCAGCGGCGAAGTGTTGTAGTAAAATCGACCGGGATAAGCCGGGGCTACTGTCCCGAAATCGAGCTGATCCACTTCTCCCAGGTGCCGCCATCCAACCTGCTTACCGTCGGCATAGAGGGTCAGTCGATTTTCGTTCACCTCATCGCCAGAGAATCGAGCAGTGAAGTAATTTTGATTCTCGGGATCGATTTTCATCACAAATGAAACCGACCCGCTATTCCATTTTGGCGTCTCCAGCGCAAGCAGCCGTCGGGCCGGCTCGCCAAGTGTTCCTTTGACTGTATCGCTGTGATCTGCAATCAGCGCGTGCGCAGCCTCCGAACCGCCGAGGCCAAAGGTCATCACATCCAGCGCTGCTGGCTGCGCGAAAGTCGATCTTGTGCCAGCCAACAATGACAAACCCACAACCCCAAACATCCAAAACAAAACTCTTGTCATCGCCCACTGCCTTTCCGACTGAAACTTTTGGGGGTTGATACTTGTCGGATAGATTCAAATTCGTAACTCATCAAATGATTTCCATCTCGTATCCTTTGTCATTTGGTTGCTGCCATTCGCCATTCAATAGTTGTTGGTCGTTGTAAGTGAGGGAGATGTCGTCCCAGATATGAGATTCCACGGTTTCAATTGGAGTTTGGCTAAATCTGTTCGTCGTCGATGACGCGACCTGCGAGAGCGACGTGCCAATGGAAGCGACAGAAACGGACTCGCTTTGTGGAATCGCGGCGCTGGCAGTCGCGCCAAAGTTGGTTGCCAGTGCATTGAGATCCAGCAGATTCACCACATTGTCATAGTTAAAATCACCAGTACTCCAAGTCTGGCCGGATTGATTGAAATGTGATGCGAGAAGATTGAAATCCGCCATGTTCACAATGCCGTCGCTGTTTGCGTCACCTGGCAGAAAGCTATAGAGGAAAGTGAAATCCACATTGAGCGTTTGGCCGCTCGCGGTGTTGACGCTATATGCGGGAAGCGTTGCATGATAAACGCCGCTTGCTGGCTCGCCCGGCGAGAGAAAAAATGTGGCTGTTTTCGTACTCGAATCCCATTGAACTGATTGCACAGCCGGCACAGCCTCGCCGTCGCTGCGCGTCAGAACCAGATCACTCGCCGCGATCGTCGCGCCGACATCGGCACTGAAAGTAAATTTGAGAATATCAGGACGCTGGTTAATCGGATACGACGCGCCCGTGACGGTTACACCGGGAAGAATCTGCACGTGATCGAAATTGGCCGCGATGGTTTGATTATATGGAATGCTCAGTGTCTGCGTGCGCGATGTTGCGGCGAGGCCGACATATAAAGTCGAATTCATGGAGAACGTCTGACTGCTGAATGGCGATCCCCAATTCACGCCGTCGGTGGAGGTATAGGCATTGAATGTGTTGCCGATGCGTTCGAGCTTGATCCATCCGGGAGCGAAGAATGTACCATTGATGGCGCCGCTGGTCGCAGCGGTGCCGCCGGTCGTCGTGCGCCGGGTCAGCCGCAGATTGCCGCCGTCTTCAAGTAGGATGGTTGCAAACTTTGAGCCGGAGTCGAGCGATTCGCGCATCATGATGCCGGCGCGATCCTGCCCGGAGGTGTTCATCATCGAAACCTGCGCGATGATGGTGGTATCGCCGGTGATCGGGAGATACGCAAACTGGAATGAGTCCGCCGTTCCACCGATCGACGTGCCGGTCGCAGTCAGCAGAAACCCGCCCGGCTTAACGCTCGCCGTGCCGGGAAGACTGACCGTGCCAATATCCTGATTAGACCAAGGCCCGGGCAGGCCGGCGCTCATCATCGTGTCGCCGGATGGGTCGCTCTGTCCGTTGGCGTTCACGCCCGTCACGACATAGTAATAAGTCGTGCCGCGCGTAATGTTGATATCGGCATAGCTGGTCAGGTTGATGGCGGTTGCAATCGTTGTGTATGGCCCCGTCGGGCTGAGCGCTCGTTCGACATTGTAACTTGTCGCTCCTGAGGCAGCGCTCCAGGTTAGGTTCACCTGCGTCGGCGAACCTGATGCGCCAACATACAGCGGCGCGCGCGGCACCGGGGCAGGATCCGTGGCGCTGCCGAGATACAGCGCGACCGTCGATGACGGAGAGACCATCACCGCGCCGCTTTGGTTCGCACCAGAAATGAGATCGACTGCCGACGTAAAATCAGATGGCGTGCTCAACTGGTACGCCCGATCGGACGTCGAATTAATTCCGATCAGATAATGGCCGAACCGCATTGCATAAAACGATGCCCTGCCGCGGAACGGCTGGTCGTCGTGTGCATCAACTTCGTTGCCAATGGGCAGAATTTCTCCCGCATAGGCATTGCTCGGGGCTGGCGAAGGCGTGTATTGCGTCACGTCAGGCTCGGGCTTGTCAATCAGATTTGGCCGCACGTAGTACGATCCACTGAAATCAAATTGCGGGCTGGTTTCGATATCGCCGTATTGCTCATAGGTTGGCGTGCTGTAATCAAATCGCCCGATGCCATTGATGCCGGTGCCATCCTTGGCCTGCCACAATGATTCGATCCAAAGCTCATCTGTCCCGTGCTTGATGGCGACGATGTCGTCCTGATCGTCGGCAAATGCCGAGTCTGGCTGCCCCGCCGTCATCGGCAATCTTGCGCCGCTATCAGCCGCATTTTTCACCGCGTTGTAATCGTCATACACCTCGAACGCGAAGCGCGAATCAAACGTGAGCGTGCTGTAATAGCGAGGATCAGCGATTAGTTGATTGAAATACTCGTTATCGTTCAGCATCTGCTTGGCATAGCCGACAATTGTCGGATCGAGGGTCACGCCGGCGGTATGCATTCCCAAAGAAAACGTTGAGGTGTCGGCATAGCTGACCTCATTGCTGAAATAGCCATCCGCTTCGCGTACGCCGCGCCAGGCAAGGATGCCTTCACGCTGCATTTCGTTGTAGTAGCTCGAGCCGCTCTGCTCCAGCGCGGGTCTGCGGAAATAGGCGCGAGCTTTGGCGATTTTGATCGCCTGATCGCGAAACGCACTGTCGCCGGTGTATTCATAGAACGTCGCAGCGAAATACTGCATTTCGCCATAACCGCCAGGATAGCCCCATTCCTTGGTGAGCCCGTCCGGCGTGACCTGGTAATAATCTTTGCCGTACTTGTAACTGCTCCCGCCGCCGAGCAGGTCGCTGCCGGTCCAAGGAAGAAGTCCGATGGCTTCCTTGAGATATCGCTCCGCCTGCGGTTCGGTGAATGCGTTCGGATTACCCAGATCTTCCAGACCGCGATTGGCCTGGTAAATGTTGGTGTCGGCGATAAGCGTCTGATTGGTGAGATAGCGGCTGTCGCGAGAATATCGTCCATAATCCCGGCTGCCAAGAAGCATCGTACCCCAGGCTTGCCGTCGCGTGACGGTGCCGCCTGCGCCATAGCTGGCAGTCGCATCGAGCACGTTCGCGGGAAGCTGCCCCGCAGCGCTAAGCAGATGGACCGCCCATCCCAATGCGCCAAATCGCCCGCCCCAGACTTCATTTCCCCCCGCGCCTCCATAATTATCGGCGCCGGTGACGGCATTGCCCGTGCTGGTGGGACTGACATACGGGCTGGCGTAGTAATCCGTCGCGAATCCGTCGATCACTGCGATTAGTTTGCTCACGACGGCCGAATTATGATATCCAACCAGGCTTGGCGAAGCCGTCGAAAGGCCGGCGGTCGTGTATGAGCGCGCGAGCAATTCGACATCCGTCGCGGTAAACGCATTCGTTGCAGCACTAAGCCGGCCGTTAATCCAACCGTTGAGACCGACGGTGTATGTCCCGGTTGGGCCGAGCACAGAGCTTTCGGTTGGCGAAGGGCGTGTCGTGCTCGCCGGTGCTGTCCCCTGCGTCTCGTCACTCACATCCAGCATCGCGTCGGTATGCGTATATGCACGATAAATCCCGCGGCTGGCGGTTGTCATGTTAAACTGATAGTTGCCACTTGGCGGCCCTCCCGAACCCAGGCCATACAATTCGCCGGTCGATTGAATCTTCAGCGCAAGCGATGTTTTCCCCTGTGTCATCGAAAGCGGAAGCAGCGTTGTCGAATAGAAGAATCTCCCAGGCAAAGGCGGATCATCCGCGGCGACGCTCAGCGGCTCGTAATCCCCTTCGTGGCGATAGCCAACCTGATAGTCAGTCCCGTTGATGGGAATGTAAAGATAGAGTCGCCCGATGCTCTCACTCGTATCATCGCCTCCCCATAGCTTGATCGAGAAATAATTGCGCTTCACCGGATCGACCGCCAGCGTGAACGTCATGCTGCCGCCGTTGACCTGGTTCGGGCTGAGCGGAAGCTCCCGCCGCGCGGGTTGGCCAAGATTACCGGAGATGACCTGCGTTGAAACGCTATTAAATGCGTGTGTGGTTTCAGAAGAGGTATTGCCGAAAATGATCTGATCGAGCACGCCAACTGCGAAAAGCATACGGCGCTCGAAAGATTCGAACACCGCTACAATTGCATTGCCGAGCAAATCCTTCTGACGTCGATGCATTCTTGAGACTCCGAGATATCGTCTTGGCGGCATGGCCGAATAGAAAGTGCCGATCAACGCGCCACTATTGGCGGGCGCATTGATTGTTTCGCATGAACAGTGACTTTAACTGGACGATGGCTCGACCGCTCCGCCAGTTGGCGTGTCACCAAACCCTGCAACGGCAGGCCGGCGAGATATCGCCGAAGTTCATCCACCATGAACCGGCCCATCCGTCGGCATTCCTGCCCAACAGAGCCCGCGATATGCGGGGTGAGTATGACGTTCGGCAGCGTGTACAGGGGTGAATCTTCTTCGGGTGGTTCTTTCACCGCCACATCCAGTATTGCCTGTAAATCGGTGCGACCGGAAAGCACCTGGATCATCTCGTCTTCTCGAACAATCTCTCCGCGCGCGGTGTTGATGAAGACAGCCCCCTGCTTCATTGAAGCAATGTGCGCACCGGTGATCATGCCAATCGTCTCGGCAAGCACCGGGGTGTGAACTGAGACGACATCGCACTTGCGGAACAAATCGCCCAACGACACAAGCTCGATGCCAAGCTCGTGCGCTTCACCACGGGTGACGTACGGATCCGTCGCAAAAAGCCTCAGATCAAACGCTTTCAGCAGTTTCACCAATGCTCGCGCGGTAACGCCCAATGATAGAAGTCCCACCGAGCTGCCATAGCATCCCGGGGCCCCGTTGCGATCGAGAAACGTACGTGTCTGCCGCGTTCTCCGGGCGAGCGACCAGCCATGCTTGAGCGAGAAAAGGATGACGGACAGCGTGTATTCTGCGACGGGGATGGCATTTGCTTCGTAAGCACTGGTGACCAGAATGTTCCGTTTCCAAAGACTTTCAGTAACACAGTAACCCGTGGCGCCAGCGCCGTAAAAGACGGCTTTCAGATTAGGCGCTGATTGAAGAAATGCATCATCCATCCTTGGCGCCCCCCAGCCGGAAAAGATCACGTCCACGTTGGCGAGCAATTCCGGATGCAGCGAGATCGACTCGCGCGTTTGAGGCGGCGCGATAAAATCAACATACCGCGCGATATCCCGTCGCTCATCGGGCCCATAGATCATGGGCATCGAAGGCTCTTCCAGGATATACAAACCACGTAGGCGGGCCATAAAAACTCCACGTCTGCCTATTCATTCGCTGCATCAAGAGAGCGGGCTCTGAAAAAAGGCGGCGAACCACAATTAAGCGGATCACCGCTGCGGAGGAGAGATCGTTCACTGCACTGGCCTTCACCTAATTGTGGATCCACGGTCGCGGCTCGATGATCAGATCAAACTTATCGCCCCAGGGTAATGCTCTATACCGATCGATCAGGACAGAAACTGTTTTGACCGATCCGTCTGCCAGGACAACGTTATTCATTCCCCTCTGCGGTATATCGCCCCATGGGTTCGTGAAGGGCGTCGTGCTGATAACTTTTTTGTAATGCTGAACCGCATGAGAGTCGACAAACGCCTGCATGGCATCAACATCCGTCGGCGAGAATGGTGTCCCGCTTGCACCGCCCCCGGAGGGAGGGCCGGCGTCAAAAGCAGCAAAACCGTTGGCCGTATTCCAGCCAGGGCGGAACCAAACATCCGTAACCGCAGTGTCGGGATTACCGGCCGCATTGTTCACCACACTATTCCCATTCATCGGATTGCCGTTGGGTGAGATGGCATCGCCGATGGTGCGATAAGTGGTAATTCGTCCGGCATCGGCAAACAGCACCGTTTTGGATGCGCGCGGTATTTTGCCGAACTTCATGGTCTGCCCATAGCAGTATGTACCATCCGTTGTCGGGCTTATGAGTTTGCCAATAACCCCACCGATTACAGAGTTGTATGAATAGGTGGCTGCCTGGCCTTGCAGAGTCGTGAATGCGCCTAGTGTCTTATAGGAGATCTCCGGTATATCGCTGTACATCGCAGTACAAGAGCGAGCCTTGTTACTCTTAATCCCGTATTTTTCGAGATAATCCCAGATAAATGGCCGCATCGCGGCTGATTGATATTTAGTTGAGTCGTAGGGGGACATTTTCCATTGAAAACAAGGAGGATAGTAGCCCTTGTTGTCGTTGACATACATCATGGTCGACTGAGCAATGGTGCGGAGTGTTGCGGAACATGCGATTACTTTTGCTGCTTCCCGCGCCCGGTTTAGCGCGGGCAACAGAATCCCGATCAGGACCGCGATGATCCCGATCACCACCAGAAGCTCGACTAACGTGAAGGCTGAGCGTGGCCTGGACATGATACGCTCCTTTCGCATTTCAATGGACATGATCTTTCCTCATTTTTCAGCGACGCCGATCGAAAGATTCCGCGCTGCTCAATTCCTGTTTCCATTTCGATTGCGGCGCGTTCGACGCGACGCAAATGTTGCGAGCCCCAATCCGATTAACCCAAGCGATGCCGGTTCGGGCACGACCGATCCCAGTGCGGGTGTTGATGACTGCAACAGTGCGCCGAGCACGGGCTGCGCCGCTGGCACGGAAGTGGTCGCCGCGAAGTTCATGGCCAGCATGTTGAAGTCGGCAATATCCACGGCGCCGGCAGCGTCGTAGTTAAAGTTGCCGCTCGTCCAGACCTTGCCCGTGGTGCCGAAGTTCGTCGCCACCGCATTCAAATCCAGCAGGTTGACAACGCCGTCAAGGTTGGCGTCGCCGTAATAGGTTTGCACGACGCTCACTTGCGAGGCAGCGGTATTATCAACCCAACCGAGGCCCAGGCCTGTTGCTGTGGCCGTGCTACTGTGAATCAGACCGGTTGAGAATTTCGTTGCCTGACCGAAGCCGGTAGCCAACAACGCAGCGACAGTCGCCGCGGGTGTGGTCGTGCCGGTGTAGTCGTAAACCAACCGGCCACCCTTCACATCCGCGCCAGCAGAGCCGGCAATGGTGAGGGCGGGACCCCACGCCTTGGAGCCAAGCACGAGCCGACCACCCTGCACTGATGTTGTGCCAGTGTAGTTGGTGGCGGCAGTGACAGTGAACGTGCCGCTGCCCTGCTTGGTGATCCCGGTTGCGCCGCTGAGGGTGCCGTTGCCCGATATCGTGTAAGCCGTGTTCGTATTATTAACCGTGACGGAAGCAGGGAATGCCTGGGTCGAAAGATTGACGCTCGTCTGCACCGTGCCGGGGGCATCGGCGAAATTGACGTTATCAAGCTGGAAGAATTTATCCGAACCGCTGGCGGCGTTTGTCCAGTTCGCGGTGGTGGATAGATCCCACTGGCCATTGCCGGTGGTCAATCCGCTCCAGGTTAGATTGCCGGCGGTATAGCTGTTGACGGTCACATTGACCGCGGTTCCAGTCGAAGCCGTTCC
>DATAPK010000246.1:0-4753 GCA_036265245.1 Tepidisphaeraceae bacterium
TCACCCTGAAATATGTAGCGATTTGTGGCTTTAAGGTGGTCATCAAGCGCGCCAACATGGCTCGCCAGAGGATGCTGGAAATCGAGGTGGCTCGATACATGCTCGAACACGACGGATTGGGCCATTGTTTGAACGCAGAGATAAGTGTCATCCGTTACATCAATCGAGGGAGTGGATGAAGTTTGGCGGGCGTACTTGAGTGTGGTGTGGTGAATGTGCCACCAGACAAGAAGCGATGTGATGAAGAGGATCATCGAGAGGATCGCGAAGAAGCTGAGCACTCGATAGCCCATCGGAAGTATCCTAATCTATAACGCGAGATGAGTGAGGAAATAGTTCAAGGGCCGGAGGAGATTGATCCGCGGAGGGCGGATGGGATTCATCGTGCGCTGTTGACGGGGTTGCTCAGCAATGTGGGGGTGAGGAATCTGGAGACGCATGAATATGTGGGGGCGAGGGGGGCGAAGTTTAGTTTGTTTCCGGGGTCGACGCTGTTTAAGAAAAGGCCGGCGTGGGTGATGAGCGCGGAGTTGGTGGAGACGACGAAGGTTTATGCGCGGACGAACGCGGTGGTGAGGCCGGAATGGGTGGAGCGGGCGGCGGGGCATTTGGTGCATCGGACTTATTTTGAGCCGCACTGGCAGCGGAAGACGGCGCATGTAGTGGCGTACGAGAAGGTTACGCTGTTTGGGTTGGTGCTGGCGGCGAAGCGATTGGTTCATTTTGGGCCGATTGATCCGGTTTTGTCGCGGCGGATTTTTATTGAGAATGCGTTGGTGGATGGGGATTTTCGGACGGATGCGGAGTGGTATCGGCACAATCGGGGGTTAATTCGGCATGGGGAAGTACTCGAGGCGAAGGGGCGGCGGAGGGATCTGATGGGGGATTTGGGGGCGCAATATGCATTTTATGAAGCGCGGGTGCCGGGGGATGTTTTTAATGGGCCGCTGTTTGAGCAATGGCGGAAGCGAGTGGAACGAGGGCGGCCGACGATTTTGTTTTTGCAACTGAGCGATGTGCTGAAGACCAATGCGGATGAGATCACGCTGGAGAAATATCCGGATGTGATGCAGGTCGGGGATATGACGCTGCCGCTGAGTTATCGGTTTGAGCCGGGGCATCCGGCGGATGGGGTGAGCGTGCGCGTGCCGCTGGCGGGTTTGAATCAGATTCGGGGGGAGGTTTTTGAATGGATTATTCCGGGGTGGCTTGAGGAGAAGATTTTGGCGTTGATTCGGTCGCTGCCGAAAAGGTTGCGGACCAATTTTATTCCTGCGCCAGAGTTTGCTAAGCGCGCGATGGAGGTGATTGGGGGATCGGAGGGGGAATCTGCGGGGGAATCCGGGTCTTCGGAGTACCTCAGACACCGGCGTCTGAGGGAGGGGTCGTTGCTGGAGGCGTTGGGGATTTTTTTGGGGAAGGTGAGTGGCGCGCCGGTGCGGGCGGGGGATTTTGATTTGTCTGGGATCGCGGAGCATTTGGGGATGCGGTTTGAGGTGGTGGATGAGGTGGGGAAGGTGTTGGCGGCGGGACGGGAGCTTGGGGAGATTCGCGAGCAGCTTGGCGTGCGGGCGCAGGAGAATTTGGATCGGATGCTGGCGCATCCGCTGAGCCGGGAGGAAGTGCGGTCGTGGGATTTTGGGGATTTGCCGGGGCAGGTGGAGATTCAGCGATATGGGATGACGCTGCATGCGTATCCAGCGCTGGTGGATTTGGGGAAGAAGGTGGCGCTGCGGTTGTTTGAGTCGGCGGAGGCGGCGGCGGTTGCGCATCGGGCGGGGGTGCGGCGGTTGTTTATTATGCAGATGGGGCCTGACGTAAAGAATCTGGCGAAGCATGTCCGGAAACTGGAGGAAGCGTCGGTACTTTATACAACGATCGGGCCGGCGGAGGAGTTGCGGGATAATGTGCTGGTCGCGGCGGCGGATCGGGCGCTGTATAGCGAAGGGGGCGAGGTGCGGACGCGGGATGCGTTTATCGAGCACGCGCAATCGGGCTGGCGGAAGTTATTGCTGGCGGCGAATGAGATCACGCAGATTGTGCTGGATACGCTTGGGGAGGCGGGGGCGGTTGCGAAGTTGATGGAGATGCCGATGGCGCCGGCGTGGCGAGATGCGCGGGTGGATATTCGGAGGCAGCTGGCGGAGCTTTTGCCGAGGGAATTTGTGATGAAGACGCCGCCGGAGTGGCTGGGGCATTTGCCGAGATTTGTGCGTGCGATTCGGGTGCGATTGGAGAAGCTGAGGGATTCTGGTTACAACCGGGATTTGGCCGGGCTGGTGCAGATTGGGCCGATGTTCCAGCAATATTTGGAACGGCGGGCCGAACACCAGCGGAGCGGGATCATTGATCCGGAGTTGGAAAAGTATCGATGGATGCTGGAGGAGTTGCGGGTTTCGTTGTTTGCGCAGGAATTGAAGACATCGATGATAATTTCGGTGCAACGGATGGATCGGCAGTGGATGTTGGTTCGTGACGGATAAATCGAGGGGATAATGTGGCAACTTTGCGAGGGCGGCGTCGCAGTTGCAAATGAAAGGCGACGCAGGCGTTGCGGCTACAGGGATCAAGAGTCATTGCTAACGGAAGGCGATGCAGCGTGGCGCGGTTAGGGAGATCGACGGTAGGAGTTTTGGGCTGATACGATTTTTTCGGCCGGGTTAGGGAAGCGGGCAAATCCCACATTGAGAAGGCACCTGTGAAAATCCTTATTTGGATCGTTGTGAGTGTTGTCGTGTTGGCCGGGGTTGGGATCGGCGTGGCGGTGGTGGTGGCGCGGCGGGCAGCGAGCGCGAACTCAAGCGGCACATCGGTGCGCGTGGAGCAGGCGGCGCTGGGGGATTTGGTAGATACGATCACCGCGCCGGGGATGATTCAGGCGAAGACGAAGGTTTCGATCAGCGCGCGGGTGGCGGCGAGGATTATCGATCTGCCGTTTAAGGAGGGGGACAAAGTCACCAAGGGGAATCCGACCACCAAGCCGGCGATTCCGGCATCACTATTGGTGAGGCTGGACGCGACGGATCTGGAGGCGGATCTTCGGTCATCGCAGGCGCATTACAACAGCCAGCAAGCGCAGATGCGGGTCTCACAAGCCAACATCGAATCACAGAAATCACAGATTGAATCAAGCAAGGCGATGCTCGAAGACGCCAAGCGCGATCTGAAGCGGCAGCAGGAGTTGATGACGAGCAAGGATGTGAGCCAGGCGATTGTGGATACGGCGCAGTCGAAGGTGGATCAATTGCAGGCGTCGCTGGAGGCGGCGCAGCATAGCCTGGAGGGGACGGAGCAGAATCTGAACGTGCTGCAATTTGAGTTGCAGGCGGCGGATGCGGACATCGCGAAAGCAAAAGATAATTTGAGCTATACGCAAATCATGTCGCCGATTGACGGGGTGGTGACGCGGGTGAATGCGCAGGCGGGCGAGTTGGTGGTGACGGGCACGATGAATAACGCGGGGACGGTGATCATGGAGGTGGCGGATTTGTCGGAGATGCTGCTGGAAGCGCGGGTGGATGAAAGCTCGATTGCGCTGGTGAAGGTTGGGCAGAAGGCGACGGTGCGGATTCCGGCGTATCAGGACCAGGAATTTACGGGGGTGGTGACGACGGTGGCGCTGGCGGACACGACGGATACGACGATGGGTTCGAATCAGCGATTTTTCAAGGCGGATATTTTAATCGACACGAAGAATCAGCAGATTATTTCGGGGCTGAACGCGGATGCAGATATTGAGACGGCGTCGTATCACAATGTGATTCTGGTGCCGAGCCAGGCGGTGCTGGGCAGGCCGCTGGATGTGCTGCCGCCGGGCGTGCGGAATGCGCCGGAGGTTGATGCGAAGAAGACGACGGCGACGGTGGTGTATCGCGTGGTGAACGGGAAGGCGATGGTGACGCCGGTGACGATTGGGGCGAGCGATGTGACGCGAACGGTGATTAAATCGGGATTGAAGCAAAACGATCTGGTGATTACGGGGCCGTTTAAGGTGCTGGATACGCTGACGGATGGGCAGGCGGTGACGAGTGATAGTCCGCTTGCCAAGGCGACAACGCAAGCGACGACCGAGCCGACAACAGCGCCAGCCACGCAGCCCGCCCCCCAAGCGCCAAAGAGTTTAACAATCAGTCAATGACCAAATTCAAAGCACCAATGATCAAACAAATTCAAAATTCAAAATCAGAAAATCTCAAAAGAGGCTGTTTGGAATTTGGTGCTTGAGATTTGTGGTTTCCGCGCAGCGGTTATGGGCATTGAGCTTCACAACATCACGAAACATTATCGCGTGGGCGTGGAGCAGATTCATGCGCTGGATGGGGTGAGTTTGGCGGTGGGCGAGAATGAATATGTGGCGATCATGGGGACGAGCGGATCGGGGAAGAGCACGCTGATGAATATTCTGGGGTGTTTGGACCGCCCTACTTCCGGGGAGTATTTGCTGGATGGGATTTTGACGACGCGGATGGGTGCGAGCCAACTGGCGCGGGTGAGGAATGAGCGGATTGGGTTTGTGTTTCAATCGTTTGAATTGATGCCGCGATTGTCGGCGCTGAAGAATGTGGAGTTGCCGCTGATTTATTCGCGGGCGGGATGGTGGAATCGGAACAAGCGGGCGCGGGCTTCGCTGGATATCGTGGGGTTGACGGACCGGATGAAGCATCGGCCGAACCAGCTTTCGGGAGGACAAAAACAGCGTGTGGCGATTGCGCGGGCGCTGGTTTGCGATCCGTCGATTTTGCTGGCGGACGAG
>DATAPK010000247.1:0-17788 GCA_036265245.1 Tepidisphaeraceae bacterium
CAAAACGCACGCAATAACAGACTTCGTCATTTGGGTTTCGTAATTCATTCGTCATTCTGGTTTCGGATTTCGGGTTTAGACCTCCGGAGGATCGCGAAATGAGTACATCGCGCCCAATAATCTTTTCGATCCTGTGTCTCATCCTGCTTCTGAACGGCGGCTGCGAAGTGGCCGGCATGATCGCGGGCAAAGTGTTGCCCGATGAGAATGTCGCGCCCAAATATCTCGGCATGGCCGGGCAAACCATCGGCGTGCTGGTTTGGACCGATCGCGGCGTGCAAATCGATTATCCCAGCCTCGGCCTGGACTTGGCCAACTCCATCGAGAAAAAAATGCTCGCCGCGGGCAAGCAGGATGAATTAAAAAAATCCACGTTCCCCGTTCAGCCCGCTTCGATCGTCCGCTATCAGCAGGATCATCCCGCCTTTGACACCAAAAATATCACCGACCTCGCCCCCAAGCTCGGCATGACGCGCCTGATTTATGTCGAGTTGGAAGATTTCGCCACCCGCGCGCCCGCCTCCGTCGATCTGTATCGCGGCAGCATGACCGTCACGCTGAAGATCGTCGAAGTCGCCGGCGACAAAGCGAAGATCGCTTACGAGGAAGACAGCATCAAGGCCGTCTATCCGCCGAAAGTCACCGAGGACGGCACGCCCGATGGCGACGATGTAAGGTTCTACCAAGGCACGGTCGATGCCATGAGCACGCAGATCGTCAATCGGCTGGTAACGCATGAAGAAGACGATGAGCAGTTGCCGCCCTGAAAAAGATCACAAGGAACTGACCAGTGAGCTACCCAGATCAAAAATCCGTCTGCCGCATCGCGCTAATGCGAGGCTGGGCTCTGGGCCTGTTATCGTTGGTTCTGTTTTACGTGGCGGGATGCAATGTGATCGGGGCCATCGCCAGCAGCACCGCACCCGATCCCACCACGCCTCCCCAATATGTTCCGACCACCGAGCCAATGGTTGTGATCGCCGAGAACTGGCATAACCCCGTCGGCAGCAACGTCGATGCCGAGGAATTGGGCCGCTATGTCTATGATACCCTGATTGAAAACTCCGTCGGCCAGCAGATCGATCCGATCACGGTCATCGATCTGAAAAGCCGGAACCCCGATGAATTCCATTCGCTCTCGATCGCCGGCATCGGCAAAACCGTCGGCGCCAAGCAGGTGCTTTACATCAATATCACCGATAGTTCGCTCATCGGCCCGCAAGGAAGCGATTCGCTTTATGGAAAATGCTCCGCGCGGGTGAAGATCGTCGATGTTGGCAGCGGACAGGCTCGCTGGCCCCTCGACGCCGCCGATGGTTTTCCTGTTTTCGTGCAAACCGACCCGACGCCCATCCACAGCGACATGGACGAAACCACGCTCCGCCAAACGCTTCAACAAAAAGCCGCCAGGCGCATCGCTGGATTGTTTTACGCCGCGCCATCCGAAAAGAAGAGTGAGTTGCCGGACTGAATCGCAATGGTGAGTTTGTGCAGGCCCACGAACTCGCGTCCGTAGCTACGATTTCGCTCAATCCATTTTAGAATCTACCCACTCACAGACGACATGATAAGCAATCTTATGCACGTAATTTTCCGAAAGAAGGATCTGCTGCTCGATTCAAATCGTAAGAACTTTGAAGATTCATCCAGAGCTGCGCCGACGTTCCCAAGGCAGCACTCAGTTTTTTTGCCATCTCAGCGGAAATACCCCGATGGCCATTACAAATCAAATTGATGACACCCGGCGTGACACCGATATGATGCGCCAATTGAGATTGCGATACCCCGCGCTCAATCAATTCCTCGCGTAAAAAATCTCCGGGATGAATTCTGTTTCGCAGCATGAATTTCTCAGTGGTAATCGACGATCGTGACATCGAATGCATCCTGACCTTTCCATTCGAAACAAATCCGATATTGGTCATTGATGCGTATGCTGTATTGTCCCGCGCGATCGCCTTTTAATTTCTCAAGCCTTAAACCTCTCCAATTTAAGATATCCTGCAATGACGTTGCATTATCAAGAAAGATCAGTTTCCGATATGCCGAGTCATGCTGTGATTCGGGCAGCAATTTGCGAGCCGCCTTGGAACGAATTTCGCGAGCAATGTCACTGGTAGCCGTATCCTTAAAGCTCCTGATCATTGCTTGTTCCACTATACTGTCATGCGATATAGTCTGCAATCCCTATGCAGCTAATCGATTTTCGAATCCACCCACTCACAGACGACATGATAAAGAATCTTGTGCGCCTCCTGGATGCGGCTTGAAAAGTCGCTGGGAACGACGATCGGGATATCGCACAGTTCCTTTACCTTGCCCCCATCTCGTCCGAGCAGGCCGCAGGTCAGGATTCCCATTTTTTTCGCCGCCTCGAACGCGCGCAGCATGTTCGGGCTGTTGCCGCTGGTGGTCAGGCCGACAAACAAATCGCCGGCCCGGCCGATGCCTTCAATCTGCCGGGAGAAGATCGTCTCGAAACCGAAATCATTTCCCGCGCAGGTGAGCACGCTCGGATCGCACAATGCGATTGCTCCAAGTGCCCGGCGTTTTTTCTGGAATCGGACCATCAACTCTTCAGCGAAGTGCATCGCATCGGTGCAGCTTCCGCCATTGCCGGCGAACATCACCTTGCTGCCATTGTGCCAGCACGAAAGCATCGCATCGCACAATTTCTGCGCCTGCGGCTCAAGCAACGCAATCTTCGGAAGCAATGCCCCCACATCCGCCAGCGCACGATCCAGAAACGACTTGATCATGCGCGGCGTTATACCGCGCGAATTGTCGCGCGGCGACTCTCCCCCTGATTAAGCGGCCTTGGCATGTTTTTTACCATGGTGGCCATGATGCCCATGGTGATGTCGATGCCCCTTCCCTTTTTTCGCCCCCTGCGCCAGTTGCTTGCCTTGCCCGTGAGCCAGCGCGGTTGGCGCCGTAGTAAATGCAATCAACGGCAGGAGGCTCAGCATCGCAACCAATGACCATTTTGACAATCTCATCTCGTTCCTCTCGTTAAAACCCCCGGCCATCAGCCGGTCATCTTGAAGAACGCGCCGATGGGCCAATTATTCTACAATTTGCCCGCCGCTTGAGTCTTTCCGACCCATAATCTTCCGCTTTGCATAAACTTTTCCCTAACCTCACCCCGGAATCGCGATCAATTTGCATTCTGCCCCCACGCCCTGCGCCGGCGAATTCTCAGGCCGCACCAGCAGCGAATTCGCCCGCGCCAGCGAAAACACATCCGCCGACCCTTTCCATCCCAGCGGCTGCGCCACCCCATTATCGAAAATCGCCGGCTGATAAAACTCGCGCGGACCGTTCGCCGGCAAGTCACCCGCGAGGGTTGCATTGATCCACCGCTCAAACGGCGCCTGCCCCACCATCCGCCGCAACACTCTCGACGCCAGCCGAATCGTGCAGACAAACCCCGCCAGCGGATTTCCCGGCAAACCGAACACATGGCAGCTATCCACCCGCGCATAAAGAAATGGCTTGCCCGGTTTGATCTTCAACTTCGTGATCTCAAACTTCGCGCCGATCTGCTCCAGCGCCTTGGGCGGCAAATCGTATGCGCCCACGCTCATCCCGCCGGTGATGAAGATCGCATCGTATTTCAATCCCTTTTTGATCGCATCGACAATCGCCGGCATCTCGTCGTTCACCTTGCCCAAATCATCCACGCGACATCCATAGCGCGTTAACAGCGCTTCGAGCATCAAACTGTTTGAATTCCGGATCTGATGATTCGCCGGCTGCTGGTTCAGATCGACCAGTTCATCCCCCGTCGCAAGGATTGCGACGCGCGGCGGATCGAAAATCTCAATCTCATGCGCCCCCACCGTCGCCGCCGCCGCCAGTTGCGCAGCCTCGAGCTTGCACCCGATATTCAAAATCCCCTCCCCTGCGGCGCACTCGGTTCCGCGCCGCGCGATGAAACGAGAGAAATCTCCCTGTTTCAGAATTTGGATCTGATTCTCATTCCGACTCGTGAATTCAATCGGCACGACCGCATCGGCGCCCGGCGGAAGAGGCGCTCCGGTCATGATCGCAATCGCCTCGCCGGGCTTGAGCTCTTCCGCAATGGCTTGCCCGGCACGAACTTCGCCGCGCAAAAGAAAATCCTTCAACCCCTTCGCCAGATCGCCCCGCCCAATCGCATATCCATCCATCAACGACCGATCGAACGGCGGATAGTCTCGATCCGCCAACACATCCTGCGCCAGATAAAACCCCATCGCCTCCTTCAATTTCACCCTGCGTTTGCGCAATTCCACCGGGGCTTCGTCGAGAATGGCGATCGCTTCATTGACACTTAATAGATTCGTGACATCCGGTTCGCTCATACTGGACGCCATTTAAGCAGATCAGCGAAAAAAAAGAACCGGCCTGGGGACAGGCCGGCTCTCTTTCTGAAATTTGTCAGACGTTCGATCAGGCAATCGTGAGCTTGAGATAGCCCGCTTCGCGGATCGCCGTCTTGTCCGTGATGATCTGCTCGAATTTATCGACCAGTTGAATCGCAGCCTCGTTGAACGAGTTGCTGTTGGTCTGGCCGGTAACGTTCTGCATCATCGCGTCGAGGGTGGCATTGCCGTCGGTGTCAACCGCCGGGAAGTTGCGGGCGATATACAGCCTGCGGATGTAGTCCTCATAGCTGAGGTAATCGCCGCCCGTTTGCGCCGATGCGTTCAGGAACACGCCGCCGGTCGAGAACTTCACCGGCCCCTGATCCAATCCGACGCGCGGGAAGACCGCCGAGCCGGAATCGAGCATCGCGTACAGCTTGTCGTTCTCCTGCTTCACCAGCGACGTGTTCGATGTCACATAGGTGTGACTGACGTCCAACTGTTGAGCCCACACCATCGTTTCGACAATGTTGGTGACGATCGCTTCGTTCTGCCCGTCCGTCGTATCCTGGTGGAGCGCTTCGTGAGCAACCCAGGCTGAGAGAGCCTGGAACGGCTCGCCGGCGTAGGTGGTTTTGAAGAGCGTGCGAAGACGCGTGCCGTTGTTAACCACAAGGGTTTCGGCCACTTCAGCGTTGTTGGAAACTTCCGTGCTGAAATCGACGACCGTCTGCGGCTTGTTCGTTTCATTCTGCCCAAGCAGCATCGCGCCGATGGCCGGTTCACCCACCGTGCCATACAGCGACAACACCGCCGCGCGAAGGTTCGCGTCGGGGACGATCGACTTGATCGTCGTATTGTTGAACTGGCTGATGGCGGTGTCTTCGGTTGCCTGCGGAATGAGCCCGGCCGCAACCTTCAAATCCATGAACGCCTTGAAGTTCGTCGCCACCGTGTTGGCCGCCACATGCGTGCTGGCCGCCGTCGGCGCCGAAGCATCGGAATAAATATCCGAAGTGAACAGATCGTGCGTCTCCGGCACGAAATCGCGGCTGGCGAGCGTAAACCGTTCCTTGTTCTGTCCCTTAGGCGAAGAAAGCTCAACCGGCGTGAATGCACGGTTCTTGGTGTCCGTCAGCGCGCCCGCGTTGAGGAGAATCTTGCCGCCCGTCTTGCGCATCAGCACGCCGGTCTTGATCAGCAGCACGTTCGTTTGCGCCGGATTGATCTGAACGCTAAGCACCGGGATCACCAGCTTCTTCTGGTGTCCGTTGACCGGATTCACCGCATAGCCGCGCACCTGAACGCCGTTGGCGTCTTTCAAACGCATGCCCAGCGTGAACGGAACGCTGATGAGTGATTCATTCAACGAAAGCCCGTTGGTGCCGAACAGATTCAGCACCTTGATCTTGGACGGATTGGCCAGCGATGGGCTGACCGAAAGAAGCTGGCGGCCTTCGAGCTTCTCGAACATCGCCGCGCTTGCACCCTTGCTCGCGACGTTGCCGCCGAACCATTTCTTGATCGCTTTCAACACAATGCCTCCTTATGAGGAAAAAGAATTCTGCTTTTCTGATGACCACTTACCGGCCCTGCGGGCAACGGTCCAGCTGGTCAGGGTCCGGCATCCATACCGGCGCTTTCAGTTCAGATCGTCTCGACTTTATCGGTTTACCCGCTGCTATTACGCCAACGGTGTTACCAAATACTATTATCGGACCAAATGTTCTCTTGCCAAGTCCACGCGGCTCTGTTCGTTACATCACCCACGTGATGATCCGATAATCCTCTGCCCGCCACCTCTCACTCGATATTAGACGCCAAGCCGTTTCTACTCTTTCAAACCTTCATTTTCTCAAAGAAATCGCCGTTCTCCAGCCCCTTTTGCCAGCAAACCACGAAAATTCAGGCATCCACAAATCCCGAGATTAAATCTTTCTCGAAAGCGTATCTAAATAGATCGCCACAATTCTCGAACACTCGTGAAGCGGTTGCCCCGAAGGGGCACTTTGATTCTGCAATCGATGTTCGAGAATCACGATCGGTTATCTAGTCGCATGAGATGATGGCCCGGACATTATTGATGCGTGCTACGTCTTGGCCGCACGCGATAGACAGGAATATTCCCAAAATTCTTCGCCAGCGCGATGTTTCCAAGATACTCGCTGACAAAACTCTCACTCCCCTGCCGCCGCTGCTCGTCGGTCAGCAGCGCGACGAACGACTGGCTCGCATAAATATGCCCCGGCAACGTGATCGGCTCGATCCGCGCTGCGCGATTCACGTGTGATCCATAAAAACTCGTCCGCCCCGTCATCGCATTGGGCCCTTCAAACACCGGCCCCGCGTGAAGACCAATCCGCACGCTCATCTCCTTTGGCAATCCCAACTCTTCGCAGTTGATATCCCGCAAAGCCATCGCATATCGCAACAATGGCAACGCTTCATCCATCACAACAAAAATCGCATCACCCCACGTTTCCACCGCCGTCGGATGCGATGTCAGACATTCCGCGGCCTTCTGCAGAAACGAATACATAAACAGCGGCACCGATTGTTCCGGCAGCTTGCTGAAATTGACCACATCCGCGAACAAAAGCGTTTTGATATCGCGCTTTATTTCTTTGGGAAGCGCGGAAGCCCCTAACTCAATCGGCTCCCCCACCTCCTCCTGCCGCTTGCAGCTTCGCGGATCAGGCGCCTCTACTTTCCCGATCCGCAAACCCGCCCCCGGCAAATCAATAACATGCAACCGATCCTTCTCCGGCCAACTCGCCACCGCCTGCGCCGTCCCCGCATCCGCCGCCCCACCCTCACCATCATAAACCGCAACCAGCGCCGGCCTGCTCGCCATCGAATGCGCCCGCAGCCACGCCAGACTGCGCACAAGCTGATCGTTAAACCGAAACAGATCGACCGTCTTCAGATACGGCTCATCCGTCGCAAACGCCACAGCCTTCCCCGCGATCTCCAACGCCCGCCAGAATCGCCTCTCCCAATCCGCCCCCGCATGTCGCACACTCTCACGAACAAAATCCTCCACCGCAAAGGGCAGCACGATATTCACCTCCGCGCCGCGCTGCTGAAGCGCCTCAATGAAAAGCAAATCCGCCCCGCACGCCGCCGACCCAAACGCGATCCGCGCATCCAGTCGATCGATCGCCTGCTCGATTCTTTCGCGAACGTCCCCTTCCATCTCCGGCGCAAACCGCGGCGTGGCTCGCCCCGGCGCATCAATCATGTGCCCGGTAAATGCAATCACCGTCGGCGGCTTAAGCAATTCCAAAATCCTCACCGGAATCTTCAGCCCATGATCCTGAAGCAATCGCATCTGCCGCACGGGTGAAACCGTGAGCCGATATTGCCCCTTCGCCTCCCTCGCCGCCTGCTCAAACGCCTCAATCGCCTGCTGCGCTTCGCCAAGCTCCAGCCACGCTTCCCCCTTGCTCGCCAGCGCCCAGAAGCGATCGTCACCCGACGCGTTCACCAATTCCCGATCACACACGGCCAGCGTCTTTCTCGCCAGATCGCGCGATATCTCAAACTCCTTCTTCGCCGCTTCTGATTGCCCATTTTTTTGCAGCATCTGCCCAAGAATCCACGACATGGTCATCGCGTTGACGCACGTCCAGTGCCCGCCCGTCGATTCGTAAGCGCGCTGATAGCTGTCCCGGCAACGCCGAGCATCCTCAAAGCTTCCCGACTCCTGCCATTTCGCTTTATGCACCCGCCCGAGCAACCCAAGCGTCTCTTCATCCAAAACGCCGGCCGACAGCGGCTCAAGAATTTTCTCCGCCTCTTCGGACGCGCCCAGACTGATCGCCGCGCGGGCAGCATAGTGACGCAGTGGATTGCTCTGCGGAAATTGCCCCATCGCCCCCCGCGCCACATCGTACGCCAAAAACCACTGCCCCTGATTCAGCAGTTCCCTGGCTTTCCGCTCCGTTTCCTCGGCCGAAATCTCAGACATAAGATATCTGACAATATCCGCTTAATTCGACGGATGCACGGTTACCGCACTCGCCTTCTCATCAAAATTCACCGGCGCGGATTGATTGTTCAGGTTGATCTCCGCTGGCTTACCCGCCGTGCGAATGTGCGCATTGATATCAGGCTGGCCCTGCAACTGAATATCCAGCTTGCCGCCATCATGCTTCCATGTCGCAAAAACCTTCGACAGGGAATCGAGGACGATCTTGTCTCCGCGCCGGAGATAGCTGCCATCGGAAATGAAGTACCGCGACGCCGCATCGGGATCATTGGTATCCGCGCCGTCGGGGAAAGTGATGCCACTAAGGTATGCATCCGTATCCCATCCTTCCGGCTGAAGATCTGCATCGATATGACGGATGCGACCCTCGGCCAGCAGATTTACATATACATTCGTCGTTTTTCCATTCTCATGAATGCGTACGCCGATCATGTTTTTGCCAGTGATCTTCTCCAATACCGGCGGCTTGCCCGAATCGTTCCCCAAAACAACTGCCGTAATGAACGTCGTCTGACGCGATTGCTCCGGCGGCGTGAAAGCGTAATACGTCACCTTCGTCTTCTCATCGTGGTCTTTCAGCCCGACCTTCTTCACCAGCTTCATATTGTCAGGAAAATCATGCGGCAACCCTGTCGGAAATGTCTCCGGAAACAACGGTCGAACCGAAACATTCGCATCGCCCTGGCTCACGCGCAGATCAATCCCCTGCATCTTCGCCTCACCTCCATAATGCAGCAGCCACTCAAATTGGCCGGCGCGATATGTTTTCAAATCGTCGATAATCAGGATGACGTTGCCGATCCAGAGGAAGTGGCGAAAGTTGCGGATGAAGTTTTTAGAGACGGGCCCGGTTGCATCCGCCCAGACATATCTCAAATCACCCGCATCGATCAGATTCGACAACGAGCCGGGAAATTGCGAGCCGTGATAAGTGTCTTCTGGATTCTCTCCTTCGCCGTCGAAGAGGATCACATTGTGGGCCTGACTCTGCCGGTAATAAGCGTCGTACTCCGGCTGGCTGTAATTGCAATTCCCCGAATCGATCAACAGATATTCCCCGTGATGAAACAGGATGAACGAGCCTTCATCCGCGTGCGAGTGGTTCCACGTGAAACCCGATTTCACCGCGAGCAGCGTCGCATCTTTGTTCCACGATGACCGCAGCATCGCCCAGCCCATCTGCTTATAAAGCATCGATGGCGGCAAATCCGGCGACGCCGGCGCCTTCGTCATCTCTTCCTCGCTCGGATAATAAACAATCCCCATCGGCGTGCGGCGATCCAATCCCTCGCGATAGACCTCCTGCCCCGTCTGATTCAGATACCACAGATTTCGTGGCTTGTGATCGCCCAGCGACCACGACAGTAAAACCGGCCGGCTTCCATCCACATTGAGCGCGCCATCACCAAACTCCACGCTCATTAACCGCCCGGAATTGGGGTAGCAGATGTTCAGGAAGAAGTCGCCGATTTTGTCCAGCACGGGAATCTGCGGCGGCTTCGCTTCCAACGCATTTTGCCACGCCAACCGAAACAGCAAAAACTCCGACACCCCGAACGATGCGTAATTCGCGCTCTCCCAGAATCCACCGGCATCATCGAATGTTTTGGGTTTGGTCTCCAGAATGCTGCCGGAATAGTTCGCAAATTCGACAGAGCCTTCGGAGATGCGCTGGAGCCATTCACTCGCCCGCGGATCATCATCCATCACCGCCATCGCCCCCACACCCGCCATGAAAACGCACGCGCTCCACCAGTTGTGCCCCATCGTATCCAGTGAATGAATCCGATTCGGCCCAATCAACCAATCATTCAGCGTCGTCAGCACGCCAAGATCAACCAACCCTTTGGCAATCGTCTTCCGATCCTCCGCCGAAAGCGCGTCATACGCACAATCAAATCCAACCGCCATCGAATAAACGATCCGTGCCGTCCCCAGCCCCGCGTGCCAGGCCGGATCACGCGCCAGCAAATCCGCCTCGCCCCAGTTGGGCAGAGTGCATTCGCGCAGCATGATGTCGCGCATCTTGTCCGCGAATTTCTTGTCTCCGGTCATCCGATACGCCAGCCCCAATAATTCCAACTCGCCGACATTCGCGTTAGGACGATCCAAAACTTGATCCGCCGACGCGAGCATTTTTTGCCAATTATCTCCAACCGATTTCTCCTTCTGCACGCGATCTTTCAATTGCGCGATCCGATCCGGCGTGAAATAAAGATACGGATGCTCAGCGCGCGGCTTCAAAACATCTGCGGCACCGACGGCGGGCATATACACAAAAATACTCGAGACGAGCACCACCACGCCGGAAAAAATTCCAGTCTTCATCTCAAACCTTTCATTTCTGAGTCGTCGGAATCGGCCCAAACGGCACCGTAAACAAAAGCGTCCCAAACCCCGGATGATCCGCCGTCCACGCCGCCGACTCCGATCCAAATCCGCCTGCGTATGCAGAAGCCCCGGATGCACCAACGCCTGTTGCCCGATCGCCGCCTGCATCATTCAGCAAACTAAACCGACACAAATCACACGGATAATCTTCACTCTTGCTCCTCGCCGATTTGACCGAATGGGAATATCTGGGAATATATTGGGAATTATAATCAAGGCCATTCAATCGCTCAAAATTTTTATAAATAACGAGTTGAAGAAGCATCGGGAGATACCATGAATCCGGAAAGATTACTGGGGTTAATCATGCTATTCGTCACCATCCCGGTTCACGCGGCGGATGTGCTTGATTCGATCGACCCAATGATCGGCGTCACCGGCGCCGGCTCTTGCGTGCCCGGCTCATGTCTGCCCAACGGCTCCATCCACCCCAGCCCCGACACCCTTCAACCCGCCAACGGCGGATACCATCGCGGCCCCAACCCACAAATCGTCGGCTTCTCCCAACTACACGTCCAAGGCACCGGCGGAACCAAAAGCTACGGCAACTTTCTCGTCTCACCCCAAATCGGTTTAGCCATAGACGAAGCATCGCACGCTTCGCCCGCAGAAGACGAACACGCCGCCCCCGATTTATATTTCGTGCGGCTCGGCAAATACCGCATTCGCTGCCAAGTCACCCCAACCGCCCACGCCGCGATTTACAAATTCACTTTCCCCAAAAGCGATGACGCACATCTCCTCATCGATGTCGCCCGCAAGCTCGACAAATCTGCCGCATTGGATGACGGCCACGTCTCCATCGATCCCAAAACCGGCGTCATCACCGGCGGCGGCCAATTCTCCGGCAACTGGAACCCCGCCCCCTACACCCTCTTCTTCGCCGCCCAAGTCAGCAAAGCCCCCAAATCCGCCGGCACATGGATTGACGATGCGATTCATCCAAACATCCCCGACGCCGCCGCAAAGAAGCAACGCCTCGGCGCCTATCTGCAATGGAATACCACTGACAACGAAGTGATCTATCTCAAAATCGCCGTCAGTTTCGTCTCTGAAGCGCGAGCCGCCGAATATCTGAAAAAAGAAATCCCCGAATGGGATTTCGACGGCGTTCAAAAGCAGGCGCAATCCCGCTGGCGAGATGCGCTCTCCGCCATCACCATCGACGGCGCATCACCGCAGGAGCAAGCGCTTTTCTACACCGCCCTCTATCACACGATGATCCCGCCGCGCGATCGCACCGGCGACAATCCCAACTGGCAATCCACCGACCCCTTCTTCGACGATCACTACACTCTCTGGGACACCTTCCGCACCTTTTTCCCACTGATGGCCATCATTCGCCCCGACTTCGTGCGTGATAATGTCAACGCCTTCATCGATCGCCACGAACACAACGGCTACGTCGCCACCGCCTTCATCCAGGGCAAGGAATACAAAGTCGGCCAGGGCGGCGACGAAATCGATAACGTCATCGCCGACGCCTATGTCAAACAAATCCCCGGCGTCGATTGGGAAAAAGCCTACGCCCTCCTCAAATACAACGCCGACCACGCCCGCACCGACGACTATCGCAACAAAGGCTTCGTCTCCGTCGAAGGCAAGCACGATTATTGCTCACGAATGAAATCCGCCAGCGGCACACTCGCTTTCGCCTACGCAGACTTCTCCGTCGCGCAGGTGGCCAAAGGTTTGGGCAAGAAAGACGACTACGAAAAATATCTCGCGCGTTCCGCCAACTGGAAAAACGTCTGGGACGATTCTCTCACCGACGCCGGCTTCAGCGGCTTCCCGCGCTCGCGGCACCAGGACGGCCACTTCGCCGACACCCCCGCCACCAAAGGCTACAACACCGATTTCTACGAAGGCACCTGCTGGATCTATTCCTATTTCGTTCCCGAAGATGTCCCCGGCATGATCGAAAAAATGGGCGGCCGCGAAAAATTCGTCGAGCGATTACAATACGCACTCAACAACAACCTGATCGATTTCTCCAACGAGCCCTCCTTCGACACCCTCTGGTGGTTCTGCGCCGCCGGCCGCCCCGATCTCGCCGGCTTTTGGACCAACAAACTCAAGTCCCTCTACACCGCCCAAGGTTATCCCGGCGACGAAGATTCCGGCGCGATGAGCTCCCTCTACATCTTCCTCGCCGCCGGCCTCTACCCCATCGCCGGCCAGGACATCTATTACGTGCATGGCCCTCGCATCCCGAAAATCACTTTCCATCTACCCGGCGGAAAAACCTTCACGGTCATAAGCCAAAACGCTTCGCCCGAAAACATCTATATCCAATCCGCGAAGTTAGACGGGAAACCGCTGGATCATCCGTGGATTCACCATCAAGACATCACCGCTGGCGGAACGCTGGAATTTGAAATGGGAAATAAACCCTCAAACTGGGGCCAGCAGTAATACTCTCTAAATAACAATGGCGGAGCAATAAATCGCGAGATACAATAAAACCATGACCGACCGGGATTTACTGAACAAACTACACGATCAACCCTTTCAGCCATTCAGAGTCAGGCTTTCTAACAATTCCACGATGGATGTCCTCGACCCCGGAACTGTTGTCGTCGGACCAACGAGCGCTATCATGCCAATTGAATCCGTGCTCGGTGAGCATGGATATTACGTTGTGACGCGGTGGAGAACCGTGGCTCTGTCGCATATGGTTGAATTTATGGACATCGACCCGCCGAAATCCGCTTCGCGTCGAAAACGAGCGTCTTAGCTGGTGACCCATTTTCGCTCAAGCCGGTTTGCACACCCGGCGATAGAGCCCTTCATATCGCGGCACGATCACCTCAGCCGAAAAATGTTCTCGGGCGCGATCTCTTGCAGCATTCCCCATCGTCAGCCGCTGCGATGGATTTTGAATCAACCCTTCGACTGCCGAGACAAGCGAAGGCACATCGCCAAATTGCGACAATAACCCGCTCGCGCCATCCTGAATCACTTCCGAAATTCCCCCCACACGCGTCGCCACGCTCGGGCAGCCAAAGCACATCAACTCCAGAATGCCCAAACAAAAACTCTCCAACTCCGACGTAAACAACCCAATATCCGCCGCCTGCAAATAATCTTCAATTTCCGTCACCCGCTCCCGCACGATCACCCGATCCTCAAGCCCCAGCCCGCGCAAATCCGCATGAAACGGCGAAAAATCTTCCCCCGCAAGAATCACCAGCTTGAATGATTCCCTTGGCCGAATCTTCGCCGCAACCTCCAACAACAAATCGATTCTTTTTACAGGCCGCAGATTCGACAGATGCAACAGCATCACCTCTTTGTCGATCCCCAACTCTCGCCGCATTTGCTCGCGATTTTTTCGTGGCCGATCCGGAATAAAAAAATTATGAATGACCTCAATCGGCCGATCGATCTGCAGCAATCGCTGCGTCTCCGACCTCAGATACGCCGACACCGTCGTGATCGCATCCGAGCAATTCAACGCATGCCGAATCGCCGGCCCATATCCCGGATCGCTCCCCAGCAGCGTCGTATCCGTCCCATGCAGCGTCGTCACCACCTTCGGCTGCAACTCCGCCGGCAACATCGATTTCGCCAACACCGCCGCCGTCGCATGCGGCACCGCGTAATGCACATGCAGCACATCCAGCCGATGCTCCCGGCTCACCTCCGCCATCTTCACCGACAACGGCAACGTGTAATCCGGATATTTGAACAACCCATAATCGTTAATCTCCACCCCATGAAAATGCAGCCGCGGCGTATCCACCGGCAACCGAAACGGCCGCTCATAACTGATGAAATGCACTTCATGCCCGCGACGCGCCAGATCCTCCCCAAGCTCCGTCGCCAAAATCCCGCTGCCCCCCACCGAGGGATAACACGTAATGCCGATCTTGAGCGGGCGCTGTGATGACATCTTAAAAACCGCGCGCCCCTCGCCCAATTTGTGAAAGCGATTCGATCAAGAGCGGATCGTTCGGAAACAACGCCATCGCCTGTTCCACTCCCGCGCGCAACCCAAACAACCGCGCGCGAGCCAGTTGCAGTTCGATATAATTCCGATTCTTAATCTGCGACGCATGCGCCTCCATCGCCGCCGTCCACTCCGCAACAATTTCCGGCGGCGAAATATCAATCAGAATCGGATTCACATCCCCAAGCTCCGCCTCAGCAGTCACCGCGTAAAACAGCAATTGCCCAGTCGCATGCGCCGGCAAATCCCGCAATTCCTTCACGCCTCCATACCTGGCCAATCGCGCCGCATCTCGCACCATCTTCCCCAGCTTCGGATGATCCGGATGTTGATTCTCCACCAGCGTCGGCGCAAGAATAATTCCCGGTTTCATCCTCCGAATCGTTTCCGCCAGCTTAATCGCATGCGCCGCGCGAACCTCAAAATGAGCGTCTCCCTCCAACTCGACGAATTCGATCGTCGCCCCCAAAATCGCCGCCGATTTTTTCGCTTCGTCCGTCCGCTGCTCCGCCGTCCCATGGCTCGCCGCCTCGCCGCGCGAGCAAACCACAAAATGCGCCGCTCGCCCCGCGCTCGTCTCGCGCGCGATCACTCCGCCGCATCCAAACTCAATGTCATCCGGATGCGCCCCAAACGCCAGCAGCGGCGCAAGATCATGTGAGTTCGGTATAGGCTTCATCAGATCGCTCGATCGTATCCCTGGCAATGTAAGTGATCTCCGGCGCGTCCGCCTTACAGATATAGTCCTGCTCGCTCGCCCCGGCAACATAATGCGTGCAATGCACCACCGACTGCATCCACCGCAGCCTCGTATCCCGCGTCGGGCTGATCTGCTCCTTCGTAAATTTCACTTCCGGCAGCGTCACAAACGAATCGCCCCCCTCATGCAGCTTCAACACGCCCTCAATGGTTCTCGCCCGCACAATCTCGCCATCGTGTGGCACATCCACATAAAAATCCCCAACATCGCACGCCGCCGCCCGAAACGCCGGATCGCTCGACCGCATCACCCGAACACCTTCCAGCAATCCCATCCGCCGATACATTTCCAGACAATAGTCCGCGACATTATCCGCAGCGATTTCCTCAAACTTCTCCATCAGCGGCTTATCAATGTAATTCGGCAACTTATTACACGCCTTGCGATGCCACTCCTTCGGCACACGCTTGAGATGCATCGGCGAATATTTCCGCTGCAACTTGTTCTCAAATGTAAAGTTCAATTCCGACGGCTCCCCTGAAACCCGATGCCGCAAAATCATCCTCGTCTCCCGCGGATCGTGATCGCTGTCATGAAAAAACCAGACAATCTCCCCGCCAATTTCCTTCCGTAATCGCCTGGCCGTCCAGATTTTTGCCACCAAAAACCGTCGCGGAAAAATCCCGCACGGCTGCTGGCCAAAACAGATGATCGGCGATTGGCTCATTGCGAAGAAATAGATTCTAACGACTTCGTATTTTCACCCAACAACACCTGAAGCAACAGGCTGAACACCACGCACACAGCACACCCGATCACGTTGTACCAGAGATAGCTGATCGACAGGCGGTAATAGAGCAGAAAGATCAGCAACTGCGCTGCAATCGCCGCCCAGAAAATCGCGGTCCCATGAATCCATTTGACAAAAAACGCCACCAGAAACATCGCCAGCACCACGCCATAAAAAATCGACCCCACAATGTTGGCCGCCTGAATCAGATTCTCAACCAGATTGGCAAACAGCGCAAACCCAATCGCGACCAATCCCCAGAACATCGTGAAACATTTGGACGCCAAAACGTAATGCGCATCTGTTGAATCTTTCCGAACCAGATGGCGATAAACATCAATCGTCGTCGTCGAGCCCAGCGCATTCAGCTCCGCCGACTTCGACGAAAGCGCCGCCGCAAAAAACGCCGCCACCAGCAATCCAATCAATCCGTGCGGCAGATACGACAAAATAAACGAGATAAACACATAATCGACATCGTTGCCTTTCGCTCCCGGCGACACCGCCGCCATCGCCTTGGTGGCATCGGCGCGAATCGATTGAATATGATCCTCCGCCGCCAGCGCCCCCGCCTGCGCAGAGGCTTCCCCCTTTGCATCGCCCGCATGTTTTGCTTCAATCCATTGCAAAACAAACTGCTTTTTGTCGGCGCACACCCGGGCAAAATCATCTTCAAAATTCTTCAATTTCCCGCCCGAATCATGTTGCACCGCCATCGCCCACGCCGGCTGATTAAAAAACAGCGGCGGCCTCTCAAACTGATAGAAAACAAACAACAACACCCCCAGCAGCAGAATAAAAAACTGCATCGGAATCTTGCAGACCGCATTGAACATCAAACCCATCCGGCTTTCGCGCAGCGAAGCGCCTGAAATATATCGCTGCACCTGCGACTGATCCGTGCCGAAATAAGCAAGCGCCAAAAACATCCCTCCCAGCAAACCAGACCAGAACGTATAACGCCGATCCGGATTCAGCGAAAAATCCACCGCCTGAAGCTTGTGAAATCCCCCCGCAACCGACAACGTATCGCTAAAGCTCAGCGCCGTCGGCAGCTTGTGCAGAACCGCGACAAACGCCGCAAACATCCCTGCAAAAATGATCGCAAGCTGATATTTCTGCGTATGGCTCACCGCATCGCTGCCGCCCGCAACCGTGTAAGCGATCACCACCAGCCCGCTGCAAACAATCGTCAGATCCAACCGCCACCCCATGACCGCCGAAAGAACAATCGCCGGCGCATAGATCGTGATTCCCGCCCCCAAGCCGCGCTGAAGCAAAAAAAGCGATGCCCCAAGCAATCGCGTCTTCGTGTCGAACCGCCGCCCCAAAAATTCATACGCCGTGTAAACATTCAGCTTGCGATAAATCCGAAGAAAAACCGCTGCAATCAGAATCAAGGCCAGCGGCGCCCCAAAATAATTCTGCACAAAACCCAGGCCGCTTTCATATCCCTGCCCAGGCGTCGAAAGAAACGTAATTGCGCTCGCCTGCGTGGCCATCACCGACAGCCCGATGATCAACCACCGCGTGTCCCCCGCCCCTTTGAGATAATGATCCAGGCTTCGCCGATCGCGCGTCTTCCAAATCCCATAAACGGCGATGCCAATGATCG
>DATAPK010000248.1:0-3410 GCA_036265245.1 Tepidisphaeraceae bacterium
TGCTCATACGATTGGTTTCGGGGAGAAACAACAATCGCTGAGGGGGTCTTTAGGATCTTTAGCTGATTTTCTGCGCCCGCGTTGTGTGCGCAGACGTTAGCGCCGGAAGCGGCGCAACAGCTTCACGTCCGGGAATAATTCGGGGATCAGTATTGGGATTTTGGAAAGATCAGACGCGGGGGTCTGAGGTACTCCGAAGACCGCGCTGTCACTCGCGCTTCCTGCGCTTCACGATGACAACCGGAATTTCAAAATCAATCCAGTTCTCATCCTCTCGATAAGACCATACGACCGTTCCAGGCTCCTGTTTTGTTCGGATGTATCGATAAATGTTGTGGAAATGTCTTTTATCTTTGACCCACTTAAACTCTCCTCCACCGGACCAGATGGTTCCGGGTAACTTTCCCCGGACCGCATGACTTGCGCGCTGCTTGCACTTCCCCATGATCTTGCGAATCTCGTCCATGTCCCAGGGCAATTCGACCAGCACGTGAAGGTGTTCTTCTCCGATGGCTGCTGCGATGACTCGATAACCGAGGGCGCGAAGCTTTCGAATGAACCAGGTCAGGATGACAATCCTCAAGTCGAGATCAAATTTGACCTTTGCGGCGGATCGTTTCTCGTGATAGGCGCGCAACCCCGCATGTTCGTCTTCGGGAGGTGGACGTTTGTAGTCGCCACTTGAATGGATTTTGTGACGGCGCGATCGGAATCCCCGTTTGTCCCCGTGCAACCAGCTGCATCGCGCGTTCAGGACGCAGTGGCGCCATCTTTTGATCATATCGGGATTCTGTGCGATGGACCGGGAAATCTTCAACTATCTGTCGATCGCGCGACATGAATCGCGGTCTTCGGAGTACCTCAGACCTCGCGTCCGGGCCGGGCGATTCTGTCACCCTGAACAGGAAAGACACCGATCCCCCGAATCACTCCTCGACCACTCCCGCGCTGATGGGGCCGGACGCCGACTGGGTGTTACTGCGCCCCAATTGCCTTGTGCGTTGGCAGTGGGCGCATGGATGGTGCACTCTGCAATACCACTCGTCGTGATCCAGCAACTCCGGGTCACGCTGCGGCGGATGCTTCTTTTGTCTGGCGTACTCGCGCTCGATCGTTGGTTGCGGATTCATGATTGCCGACGACGCAAATCGGAGCAGGCGTAGTCCGCCGTACGCCAGGAGCGGCATGGCCGCGGGGCGCGCGCAGGCGTACCCGCAGTCGATCAGCTTTTCGTTGGCACGCAGCGCCTCGGCGATCGCTTCGCTCAAGCCATAATGAAATGCATCATGAAACAGCAGATAAGCATCCTCGGCCAAATGCGGCAGAACGCCTTCAATGTCTTTTACGGCCTGGCTATGGATATGAAGTCCGTCGATGAGGACGAGATTGAATGGGCCGCCAGCGAGTTCACGGGCCTCGGGGATGGCCTGGGGAGAGAACTTCTCGAGAAGCGTGAAGCGGCCAAAGAAATTCCGCTGGGGCACGGTAATCTTAGGCCCCGGATCGATGCCGATAATCTTTCCGGGCGTCTTCTCGTTGCCGCGTTGCGAATCTTCCAGCGCCGCGGCCATGATCGAGGCAGATCCTCCATGGCGGCTGCCGATCTCCAGAATCCGCTCGGGGCGCTGGCCGCGCACAAACGAGTACAAAAAGAGCCGCTCCGTTGTGGACATCTCGCTGGGTGCGTCGAAGACGATGCCCACTCGCTCGGGCGTATCAATTCGGAACACATTCGGCCGGCGTCGCCGGCGTCGAAGCCAGTTGCGGCTTGCAGTGATCCTGCGGTTTGCTGCTTTGACTACACGAATAACAGGCGACGGTACCAGACCACGAATCAACTCGTATGCAGGCATAGGAAGCTCGGGATAGCGATCCGGCCAGGACGCGGCCGATGACGCCAAACCATAATCGTTGTCAGAAGCTGATGCAAACCGGCTTGCCGGATGTGTTGTAGCTGCGACGCCTGCGTCGCCTTTTGCTCGGGAGGCGACGCAGGCGTCGCAACTACAATGCGCTGCTACGGGAGGGCGCAAATTGCTTTATACTTCGACGGCCCCTGCGGTGATTGGGCCGTTTGCCGGACGGGCGTTGCCGTAGAAGTCGAAGAAGACGCCGTCCACCTGCATTCCAGCATCGGCGGCGGCACTGTTCGCCGCTGGGATGTAACCCTTCATCGACACCTCCGAGAAAATGTCCTTACCGACCTGGGCGAAGGAATTCCATTCCGCCGGCGTCTTAAAGCCGACCGCCTTGGTGCCGTTGGCGAAGAGGTAGTTGACCCCGCCGGCGGCGTACCAGGTTCCGTTCTTGCCGCTGGCCCATACGTTGTTCGAGATCGACTTGAACCCGCTGAGGTCGTTGGCGGCGACGTAAACCGGCGACGCCGCACCGTTCCCGCCCGGCGACAGATCCGGCGCGACGTACAGGTTGTTTTGAATCGTGACACCCACGGTCCCGCTGCCCACCGCGAACATGATGCCATCGGCGTCCTTGTTGATCCCGGTGTTGTTCACGTACGTCGCATCGACCACCTGCCGCTTGTAGATCGAGTTGTATCCCTGGATGTTGTACGCGGGATAGCCGTTGGTCAGGGAGATGTTGTTGCGGTACATCACGTGCTGCGCGCCGTGTAGTGTAAAGCTCTCAGTATCAAGAATATTGCCTTCCACCACCGCGTAGTTCCATCGCTGATCCGGGCCTTTCTGCCCATCGCCTTCACCAAGCGGGCCGATGTGCAGCGGGCCCTTGTGCAGATCGTTGCCCACGATGTAGGCGTAGCTCCCCTTGTGAATCGTCAGCGTGTTTTTGGCGGTGTCGATCTTGTCGCCGGTGTTGTTGGTGAAGGAGTTGTATCCGATGAGGATGCGATTGGCATCGACGGCACGGATCACCGCTTCGCGCGTGGAGTTGGCAACCTTGTTGCCCAGGATCACGTGGTCGTTGCCCGCCACCCAGACGAAATAACTCCGCAGCGACGTTTGCGTCGGCGAAATATTCTTCTCGACAATCACGCCGTCCGGCTTGCCGTTGCAGTTGACCGCGTATCCGACGTCCATGAAGGTGTTATTGCGGACAACGAGGTTGTCGCCGCTGGCCTTGATGGCATCGGGCATGCTGGTCTTGTCGCTGCCGGTGAACTTGGTCTGCAAGGTCAGGTTCTGGACCGTGACACGGTCGCTCGTGCCACTCGCCCAGATCATCGCGACGTAGTCTTTCACGCCCACCCAGTAGAGCACCGGAGCTTTCCCCGAGCCGTAATCGGTGAAGACCACGTTGCTCCCGCCGACTCCGATCCCGTTGGTCATGTTGAACGTGTCGCCGTCGTTGAAGCGGAACTCGAGATTGTCGTTGCCGCCGCCAAGGATCGATTTGACCTTGTCGATGCTCTTGATCGGATTGGAGGGATCGGC
>DATAPK010000249.1:0-13619 GCA_036265245.1 Tepidisphaeraceae bacterium
TCCAAACTCAGCCTCACCGAAGTCACCGACACGATGACCGATATCCCCCATCAATACGATGCCCTCACCCCTGACCAGCGCGCCCAACTCGATCGCCAACCCGAAGCCGCCCGCGAAAAAATCTTCCAGCAATTCGCCAAATCCTGGATCTCCGCCAACCCACAAAAGTATCTGAAACTCTGCGCCAAACGTTTAGGAATGACCCTCCTCTTCGACCTCGATAACCCCAAGGCCCGCAACATCATCTGGATCACCACACGCATTTTATTAATTCCCTTCACCCTGTTTGGATTGTTCTTCGCGTGCAGGCAAAAGTGGCACCTGCTGTTCCCAATGCTCGTCTGGGGATCCGCCTTGCTCACCTACACCTTAACGGTGACTGCAAACCGCTTCGCATTTCCTTTTGAACCGTTGCAACTTGCGCTCACCGCGCTGGTCATCAGTACATTCTTTTTCACAGGAAAGAAGGGACCAGCAGGATTCGAGATAGTTCAATGACCTATCTCCTCATCAACCATGTCCCCTTCGGCGCAGGAAGCTCTTCCGATACATTCCAAGTCGGTGACCTTTTCCTGCAGGATTTGCGCGCACAGGCGCGCGCCCTTAAAAATGTCGGAATCAATCTTGTGGTCGCCACCCCCTGCGTCCAAAAGTTAAATGCCATGTCCGGCGGCAGCTTTAACACCGTGGAGATTTCCCCTCTCGCTTGCGATTTCGCGTACGTTCCTCTCCCCCGCTACCAATCCCTCAAAGAATATTTCAAAGTCCGGCGCGACCTAAACCAAAAGCTCCACGCCGCTATCTCCGGCGCCGACATCATCCAGATGGACTACGGCGGACACCCCTTCATGCTCGGTCAACTCGCCTGGCCCATCGCAACCCAACTCAACAAAAAACGTCTCTGGCTCTTCGACGGCGCCGACCCCTTCCCGCGCCTCGAGCTCGACGCCTCTAAAGAAACTAACCCCCTCAAACGTTTCCTTAAGCGCCGCTCAGTCCAAAACAAGATCGCCTTCTGCCGCCACGCCATCCAAACCGCCGACCTCGTCTTCGCCCACAACGCCGCCGTCGCTCTGCGCTTCAAATCCGTCTGGAACGACCGCTGCCACCAGTTCGACCGCTCGTTTGTCACCGACGAAATCCTCGTTCCCGATTTTCTCGACCGCAAAAATCGCCTGCTCAACCAGAACGCTCCCTTGAATCTCCTCTGCGCCGGCCGCCAAATCAAAATTAAAGGCACTGACCAGGTTATCCGCACCGTCGCGCTCCTAAAACAACAAAACATCCCCGTCACTCTCAACATCATGGGCGACGGCGACGATTTAGAATCCTTCAAACAACTCACGCGAGAATTACAACTCACCGACATCATCCACTTCCCCGGCACCGTCCCCTATGGCCCCGAACTCTTCGCCGAATGGGACAAAGCCGACATCATGCTGGTCACCAATCTCACCGCCGAAATCAGCCGCAACGTATTGCTCAGCTTGGCGCGCGGATTACCCTTGCTGACCTACGAAAACCCCGGCACAGACACCCTCTTAAAAGAAAACGCTGCCGCCACCCTCGTCCCGAAAGGAAACGTTGAATCGCTCGCTGGCGCCATCGCGACATTAAACAAAGATCGAACCAAACTAATCCAACTCGCCGAAAACGGCCTGAATCTCGCTAAAGTTAAAACCCTGGAAGCAACGCACCAACGCCGCGCCGAGCTTGCAAAAAATTTGATCGCTGCCCCCTGATTGCAGATTCGCTTAAACTATTCAAAATCCATTCATCGTTCATCATTCATACTTCATCATTCACTCATGCGTATCACCTTCCTCCTTCCCTTCGCAGGTACAGCCGGCGGAACCCGCGTCGTCGCCACCTACGCCGACCTCTTCCAATCTCGGGGCCACACTGTCACCGTCGTCTCCACCCCTCGCCCCGATCCGGGCCTCAAAAAGAAAATCCGTTCCTTCCTCACCGGCAAAGGCTGGCATAAACCGCTGGGGCCATCCCACCTTGCCAAAACCAAAGTCGATCACCGCATCATCGACCGCTACCGCCCCATCACCGACGCTGACGTCCCCGACGCCGACGTCGTCATCGCCACCTGGTGGGAAACCGCCGAATGGGTCGCCAAGCTTTCGTCGAGCAAAGGCAAGAAAATCTATTTCTGCCAGCACCACGAAGTCGTCTTTGACGGCCAACCCGTCGATCGCGTCGCCGCCACCTGGCGATTGCCCATGCAAAAAATTGTCTGCGCCCAGTGGCTCGCCGATGTCGCCCGCGACGAATACAACGACCCCACCGCCATCTGCGTCATGAACAGCGTCGAGCACAATCTCTTTCACGCCCCGCCGCGCTCCAAGCAACCTCAGCCAACGGTTGGCCTGATGTATTCCGCCGCACGTTTCAAAGGGTGCGACATCGCCCTCGCCAGCTTCACTCTCGCACGCCAATCCGTCCCCAATCTAAAATTGATCGCTTTCGGCGCCGGCCAACCCAGCCCCGATCTTCCGCTGCCTGCTGGCGCCGACTTCCATCACAATCCCCCGCAGGAAAAAATCCGCGAACTCTACGCCGCCGCCGACGCCTGGCTCGTCGTCTCGCGCTGCGAAGGTTTCGGCATGCCCATCCTAGAAGCGATGGCCTGCCGCACTCCTGTCATCGCCACCCCCACCGGCGCCGCCCCGCAAATCGTCAACTCCACCAATGGCCTGCTCGTCAAACTCGAAGACCCTACCTCAGTCGCCCACGCCATCACCCACATCGCCATGATGAACGACACAAGCTGGCGCGCGATGTCCGAATCCGCGCACGCCACCGCCGCCAAATACACCTGGGAATCCGCCACCCAAAAATTCGAATCCGCCCTCACGCAGTTTCTATCCAAATAATTCGATTCAATCAGTGCCGAAATGCTTCGACCGCGTGATACGTCTTCACCAACACCACCAGAATCATCGACATGATGATGGAGATGATCGCCACCACCACGAGCAGTTCAACCAGCGAAATGCCGCGACGTTCGCGCGGAGATTGATTCAATAAATGCATGACAGGAATCCGTCCTAAACACGGACGACAAATCCCGAAGCGGACGATCTTCCTGATAATGTCCTCATATAGAAAAAACACAGATGAAAATAGATAGAAAAGATAAACCCCATTTTCTTCCCAATTTCGTATTAAAAATCCGCCCCCAACATCCGATATAATCTCAATACAATGCAATCCGCTCGCCCTTCCGCTTGCGGTTTAGCGATTCCACCTGCACGATCGTCCAACGCAATGAATCTCTTCATCGTCATCGTCAACTACCGCACCCCCGATCTGACGATCAGCTGCCTGCGCTCGCTCGCCCCCCAACTCCCCGCGAGCGCAAAAGTCGTCATCACTGACAACCTCTCCGGCGATGACTCCGTTGAGCGCATCTCCGCCGCCATCCAACAAAACAACTGGACCTGGGCCACGATGATGCCGCTGGAGCGCAACGGCGGCTTCGCCTTCGGCAACAACGCCGCCATCCGCCCCGCGCTCGCTTCCCCCGACGCCCCCAAATACATCCTTCTCCTCAACCCCGATACGGAGCTTCGCGACAACGCGATCAGCGCTCTAACCGATTACATGGATTCGCACCCCGAGATCGGCATCGCCGGTAGCCGACTCGAAGATCCCGATGGCACGCCCCAATGCTCCGCCTTCCGCTTTCATTCCATCGTTAGCGAATTCGAGCATGGCATCCGTCTCGGCCTCGTCTCCAAACTCCTCTCCTCAAGTGTCGTCCGGCAACCCATCCCCGATCACGAAACCCAAACCGACTGGGTCGCCGGCGCGAGCATGATCATTCGCCGCGAAGTCTTCGAGAAGACCGGCCTGCTCGACGAAAAATATTTCATGTATTACGAAGAAGTCGATTTCTGTCTCGCCGCCCAAAAAGCCGGCTTCAAAATCGGCTACGCCCCCCAAAGCCGCGTTATCCATCTGGTCGGCGCTGCATCTCAATTGAGCGATGCCCGCAAGCATCGCAAGCGGCGCCCGACTTTCTGGTTCGACTCGCGCCGCCGCTATTTCGTCAAAAATCACGGCGTTTTCCACGCCGCCCTCGCCGACCTCGCCTTTACCATTGGCTTCGCCCTCTGGCGTATGCGAAGATTCGTCCAGCAAAAGCAAGACCCCGATCCCCCGAAAATGCTCGGCGACTTCATCCGTAACAGCATTTTCGTAAGAGGCGCCACGTTATGATGATTGCTGATGATTGACGATTGAAACTTGAACAGCATGCCATTGCTTTTCAAGCTCCAATCCTTAATCCTCAAGTATCCAACCCGATGACCCAAACCGCCGTCCAACCTCAAACCACAATCGCTGCCGAGCCTCCTCTCGGCCTCTTCGCCCAAATCCGCGAAGACTGGCTCGCCCATGGCCGCGACTGGACCAAGCCCGGCTTCCGCGCCGTCGCCGTCTATCGCTTCGGCGTCTGGCGGATGACCATCCGAAACATAATCCTCCGCGCCCCCTTCAGCCTTCTCTACCGAAAACTCTTCCGCCAGGTCCGTAACCGCTACGGCATCGAGCTTCCTTACTCCGCAACGCTTGGCCGCCGCGTCGTCATCGAACATCAAGGGGCCATCGTTATCCACGGCGACAGCGTGATCGGCGACGACTCGATTATCCGCCAGGGCGTCACACTAGGTAACAAAACCCTCGACCGCCCCAACGACGCCCCCAAACTTGGCCGCCACGTTAACGTCGGCGCGGGAGCCAAAATCCTTGGCGCGATTTCCATTGGCGACCATGCAAATATCGGCGCAAACGCCGTCGTTTTGTCTGATGTCCCCGCCAATGCCCTGGCCGTCGGAATCCCCGCACGCATTATTCCCCGTCGCGACACGCCGGCAGAAGGTTAGAAACAAAAATCGCTTTTTTATTCCAACATAGGACGTTCGATGTTGAATGTTCTATGTTTATTCCGACACTAAACATAGAACGATATGGCTCCAAACGTCGGCATTGTCATCATCGGCCGGAATGAAGGCCCCCGCCTCCACGCCAGCCTCGCTTCCGCCTTGCGCGATGCCCGGCATGTCGTCTATGTCGATTCGGGCTCGACCGATAATTCCGTCCAGATCGCCACCGAACTTGGCGCCCACGTTGTTGTGCTCGATACGACCGCTCCCTTCACCGCCGCCCGCTCGCGCAACGCCGGCTTCGCAAAACTTCTCGAACTCGCCCCCGAGGTTGAATTCGTCCAATTCGTGGACGGCGACTGCGAAATCGTCGAAGGGTGGATCGATCGCGCCTTGTCACAAATGACCAGCAGCCTGCAAAATGGAGTGATCTGCGGCCGGCGCCGCGAACGCTTCCCCAGCGCCTCGATCTACAACAAACTCGCCGATATCGAATGGGACACCCCCGCCGGCCCCACCCGCGCTTGCGGCGGCGACGCGCTTATCCGCGTCAAAGCCTTCCAACAGGTCGACGGCTATAACCCCACGCTCATCGCCGGTGAAGAGCCCGAAATGTGCGTCCGCCTCCGCGCCGTCGGCTGGCAAATTTATCGCATCGACGCCGACATGACCCTTCACGACGCCGCCATGACCCAATTTTCGCAGTGGTGGAAACGCGCCTTCCGCGCCGGCCACGCCTACGCCGAAGGCTTCGCCATGCACGGCACGCCGCCCGAATCTCACAACGCCCACCAGGTCATGAGCATCCGCCTCTGGGCGCTTATCGTCCCCCTCATTTTCGTCGTCGCGACAATCGCAACAGCGCTCATCGCCCCCCGCTACGCATGGATTCCGGCGCTATTGCTGCTGCTATATCCCCTGATGATTCTCAAAATCGCCGTGAGCAAACGCTTCCAAAATCTCGGCTCCGCCGACTCACTCATCTACGGCTTCTTCGTCATGCTCGGGAAACTCCCCCAACTCTGCGGAATGCGCGCCTATCGCCGCTCGATCTCCCGCGGCGGCCATACCACATTGATCGAATACAAAGACCCCCCTTCCCAAAACCCCACCGGCAGCGTCACTTCAGTGACGCTGAAGCAACCGTAAGCAAAGATGCCCTCCATCGCCTATATCGCCGGACTCTTTCCCGCGCGCAGCGAAACCTTTGTCTATCGCGAAGTGCGCGCCCTGCGCGCTCGCGGCTGGAAGATCCAGACGATTTCTCTCAATGATCCATCCATCCCAAACGCAGTGGAATTTCTCGACCTCTTCGAGCAAACCAAGATCGTCTATGGCACAGAGAAGCCCGCGACGTTCGGCGCTGCGATCGTTGAATCCATCTTTCATCCGATCCGTTCTCTTCGTACTTTTTTTACGGCCGTGGGTGATGCCCTTCATCCCGGCGACCCCACGCCGCTTTCCACGCGGCTAAAGCTTCTTGCTCAGGCGGTCGCGGCAATTGGCATGGCCCGGCGCATCGCCGCGGCGTCGCCGGGGCATATTCATGCGCATTTCGCCCACGCCCCGGCAACGGTCGGCATGTACGCCGCCGTCCAACTCGGCATCCCCTTCAGTTTCACCGGCCACGCCAACGACATCTTTCAGCGACGTTCGCTCCTGACCCGCAAACTTTCCCGCGCCGCCTTCGTCGCCTGCATCAGTGAATGGCATCGCGAGTTCTACAAAGACTTTGGCGTCGATCCCGCCAAGTGCCGCGTGATCCGCTGCGGCGTCCCCGTCAATGAATGGACGCCACGCGCATCACATACCATCGGCCCCGAGTTGCAAATCCTCACCGTCTGCCGCCTCGTCCCTAAAAAGGGAGTAGACACGCTGCTCCGCGCTCTGCGAGAATTCGCCGATCGATCGACGCAAAACTGGCGACTCACCATCGCCGGCGACGGCGAAGAAGCCGATAAACTTAAAAGCCTCGCCAAAGAATTGGGCATCGCCGATCGATGCGAGTTTCTCGGCGCGGTGGAAAATGAGCGTGTGCGTGATTTACTCGGCCAGACCGACATTTTCGCATTGCCCTGCAAGGATGATGCAAATGGCGATCGCGACGGAATTCCCGTCGTACTGATGGAAGCAATGGCCTGCGGCGTGCCGGTCATCAGCGGCGATCTGCCCGCGATCCGCGAGCTGATCGCGCATCGCGAAAGCGGAATGCTCGTCGATGGCACTAAACCGGCGGCGGTCGCCGATGCGATCCGGCAGTTGGTGAGCGACGATACGCTGAGAGCTAAAATTATTTCCAACGCCCGCTTGCGGGTGGAAACGGAATTCTCGCTTGATGAGAATGTCACGCGTTTGACAGAGATGTTTCGTTTGACAGAGATGTTTCAGGGATGCAAATAGATTCCATTCAGATGCCCGAGCAAACAAACGAAAGCGACGTTCAAGCCGGACGCCGATATTGCCTCATCACGCCTTGCCGCGACGAGGCCAAATACGCCCGCCGCACGCTCGACAGCATCACCAAACAGACGGTCCTGCCGGCGCTGTGGATCATTGTCGATGACGGCTCTCGCGATGAGACGCCGCAGATTCTCGAAGAATACGCCGCCAAATATTCCTGGATTCGCATCATCCGCCGCCCCGATCGCGGCGACCGCAAGCTTGGCGGCGGCGTCATCGACGCCTTCTACACCGGCTACGATTCCATCAACCCCGCCGAGTTCGATTACGTCTGCAAACTCGACCTCGATCTCGACATTCCGCCCGGATATTTCGAGGAATTGATGAAACGCATGGAGGCCAACCCGCGCATCGGCACGTGCAGCGGCAAGCCTTATATGGAACTGAATAGCCAGCTCATCAGCGAAAAATGCGGCGACGAAAATTCCGTCGGCATGATCAAATTTTACCGCACCGCCTGCTTCCAGCAGATCGGCGGATTCGTGCGCGAATTAATGTGGGACGGCATCGATTGCCACCGCTGCCGCATGCTCGGCTGGATCGCCGTGAGCTGGGACGACCCGGCCATCCGCTTCACCCATCTTCGCCCGATGGGCACCAGCCACAAAAACTGGTGGACAGGCCGGGTGCGCCACGGCTTCGGCCAATACTTCATGGGCACCTCGCCGCCTTACATGCTGGCCAGTTGCACCTTCCGCCTGTTCCACCCGCCCATCCTGTTGGGCTCGCTGGCGATGGCTTGGGGCTATCTGAGCAGCGCCCTGACCGGCAAGCCGCGCTATCCCGACCTCGACTTCCGCCGGTTCCTGAGGCGCTACCAGTGGGCCTGCCTCCGCAAAGGTAAATCCGCCGCCACGCACGACTTGGATCAGCAACAAGCCGCCAAATGGAGCGGGGCCAGCGTCCGATAAATTACGTAAGCCCCTATTTCATCGGAACTTAGCCAAGTTATCGCCCTGAATGCCGATCTAAGGATACCAGACTTGGCGTAGCGTGAATCTGCGTAAGCCGGGTCACGCAGTGAGATTATTCGGTTGCATTAGGTCGCCCGGACGAGGATATTGGTTCGACGCTTTTGCAGTGGGTTCTGCCGCGTTTGAACTGACTATTGGTAAAATGGTTTCGGGCAAAGGTTTTGAAGTCGTTTGGAAGCAATCTTTTGGCCCATTGCTGCTTTCTGCGCGACTGGGAAGTCCGATAACGCTCTCGGCCCTCATGACGTCAATGGGTGCCTTGTCGGGTAGGGACACCTATGTATTCGCGAGATCTGAATATGCACACGGATGTGATTGATAATCCGACGACGGAGTCGTCGCATACCACGGCGGTGCTCGAGCCGTCGACGGTTTACCCGCCGCCCCGCAAGACTTTGCCGGTGATCACGCTTCGCGGCGTGGACATGCACGCCGTCACCGAAAAGCAAGTTATCGACTATATCCTCGACGAATTGGATTATGGCCGCGGCGGAACCGTCGTCACGCCGAATCTCGATCACCTGCGGCGATGTCTCAATGACATGAGCTTTGGCGCGCTGCTCGCTGAAGTGGATCTGGTGGTGGCCGACGGCATGCCGCTGGTGTGGGCGTCGCGAGTGCAGGGAACTCCCCTGCCGCAGCGCGTCGCCGGGTCCGATTTGATCTGGTCGCTTAGCGCGGGCGCGGCAAAACGAAATAAGAAAATCTTCATGCTCGGCGGCGATTTCGGCACGGCGGAATCCGCGGCCAAAATGCTCCGCGAAAAAAATCCCGATCTCCAAATCGTCGGCACCTACTGGCCGCCTCCGGGCTTTGACAAGCAGGACCTCGAGATCGTCAAGATCGTCGAATCGCTCACGACGGCGCAGCCGGACATCATTTATGTCGCGCTGGGATCACCGAAACAGGAATTGCTGATCGAACGCATCCGCGCAGAGTTGCCGCGTGCGTGGTGGCTGGGCGTGGGGATCAGCTTCAGCTTTGTCAGCGGCAACGTGAAGCGAGCGCCGCGCTGGATGCAGAAGGTCGGCCTGGAATGGGTGCATCGATTCCTTCAGGAGCCCAAGCGCCTGTTCAAGCGATATTTCGTGTCGGGCCTGCCGTTCGCGGCATCGCTGATGATGCACGCGATGGCTCGCCGGGTGACGCGAAAATTCCAGCGCACCACCGGATCATCCCGCTACGCCAAAATGCTCCGCCGCATGGGCACCGCCAAGCCAAGCAGCAACGGCAATGGCAATGGCAGCGCCAACGGCAACGGGCATGCGAATGGAAACGGCAACGGCCACGCCCCGCGCGTCTCGACGCTGGACCCTTACACCGGCGAAATGCAGCCGGCGATGATGTTCCCCGAACCCAGCAGCTCGCCGCGACACGAGCCCAGCGCCACCACCCGCGCACTCAGCCGGTTGCGGGCACTGGTGCTTCTGGGCGGATCGGTGCGGCAGACCGAGCTGTCGATGTCGGTGGGCCGATCGATCCTCGATCTGCCCGTCGATGAAGGCGGATCGATTCTGAATCACTGGCTGATGCACGCGGCCGAGCTGGCGCATTACGCAGCGCTCAGTTCGCTTCCGGTGCGCGTGATGGTCAATCGAAATTCCGCCGAACCAATCAGCGCGTCGGCTCGTTACAAGGGCATGTACAACGTCGAGCGCGACCAAAGCGAATTTCGCGGCACGGGCGGCGTTTTGAAGGATCTGGCCGGGCAATACGACGACAACGACCTTGTGCTCGTCGCCAACGCGGCGCAGCTCCTGATCGATCCGCTGTCGGTGATCGCAGCCGCGCTGGAACACAAACGCGGCGACGTGAACCTGATCAGCCATCAGGACGGCACGCCCAGCGGGGTGATGCTGGTGCGATGCAAGACGCTTCAGGAGATTCCGGCCACCGGATTCGTGGACATGAAGGAGCAGGCGCTGCCGCTCATTGCGCAGAAATACGACGTGCGCGTGATGCACTGCCGCAGGCCCAGCGGATTGCCGATTCGCAGTCTGAGCGACTACATCGGCGCATTGAAACATTATCACCGCCGCCGCGCAGGCAAGCCGGCGGGGATCGACCCGCTCGGCGAAGACTGGACGCCGGCCTTTGCGATCGTTGAAGACGGCGCGAACGTCGCCCCCAAGGCGCACGTGCATGACTCGGTTGTCCTCAAGGGCGGCATTGTCGAAGCGGGCGCGGCGTTGGTTCGCTGCGTCGTCTGTCCCGGCGGTGTTGTGAAACAGAAGACAACGTCCGTTGACCAGTTTTTATGTGCGACACGAGCGAGTTCATAAAGCCGCCACCATTGGTGGCGGGCCGCGACCACTGGTCGCGGCTTTATAGTTTGGTTTGAAAGATGTCTACGAAACCATTAGTCACAGATCGACTCACCGGATGGCACATCGCCGGCGCGCTGTTGGCCGGCGCGATCGGTGTTGCCGTCACCTGGAACGCGTGGCAGGAAATTTATATGTTCGCCACGCGCGATGAAGAGGCGAGCCATATCTTTCTGGTGATCCCGGTCGCGCTTTACATGATCTGGGTTCGCCGAATGCGATTGCGTCATTGCCGCCCCAGCGGAACGATCATCGGCCCGATCATGGTGGCCGCCGGTTGGTGGCTTTCTTATTACGGCTTCAATTATCAGCGGATGTTTTTCTACCACATCGGCTCGCTGATCGTCGTCCTCGGCTGCATGTTCTCGGTGCTGGGCAAGCATGTGCTCTTCCGCTTCTTTCCGGCGGTGGCGGTGCTGATTTTCCTGGCGCCAGTGCCGGGGACGATCCGGCAGGCGATCGCCGTGCCCTTGCAATCATATACGGCAAAGATTGCCCAGACTCTCCTGGATGTGATGGGCGTGCAGACCGAGCTTTCGGGCAACCAGTTGAGCATCAACCACATTCCTGTGACGATTGTGGAAGCTTGCAACGGCATGCGGATGGTCTTTCCGCTGTTCCTGATCACCTACGCCTTCAGTTTTGGTCTCCCGCTGAAAAACGCGGTCCGATATTTTGTGCTGCTCATGAGCCCGCTGACGGCGATCATCTGCAACGTCATCCGCACGCTGCCATTGATCTGGCTTTACGGCAACGGCTCGAAGCGCGTAGCGGATCACTTTCACGATTACAGCGGCTGGCTCATGCTGCCGATCGCCTTCTGCCTTTTGCTCGCTTTGATTCGACTTCTGGAGTGGATGATGCTGCCGGTGAAGCGCTACACGCTTGCCAGCCAGTGAAATAAATCGGATACTTTACCGTATAAAGCATCCGTGGTATTTTGGTTGTTTCGTTATCGGACTTAAATGCGTAACCGAATTCGTAAATTTGCTTTCGCGATGATCGCCCCGCTGGTCTCAGCGTCGCTGCTGGCGGGGATCGTGGCGGAGCATCGGCGATACCTCAAGCCCGAGGACTTTGAGCCCTACCACGTGCAAGCCAAGGCCGCCATCGAAGGTTTGCCCCTCATGATCGGATCATGGGTGGGCACGGACACCAACGACGTGCCGATGGAAGCGCAGGTATTGCTCAAGCCCAATAAAATCCTCAGCCGTTGCTACAGCGACACGTCGGTGGCGTCTTTAGATCATCCCCGCAGCGTGAGTTTGCTGATTGTGCAGTGCAAATTGGCCAGTGATATGGTCGGGCATTTTCCCCCAATCTGTTATCCGTCACACGGTTGGGAGAATATGTGTCCCGATAAAGACGAAAAAGGATGGTTGAGGGATTGGACCGTGGCCGGAGAACAAATCCCCGGCAAGGAATATGAATTTCGTCAAATCAAGGACGGACAGACGATGATATGCACGGTCTACAATTTTTTGATCGTGCCAGGCCGAGGAATCGTAAGAGATATTCAGGGCGTGGACTTAGCCGCCGAAGATTATCAACAGCGGTATTACGGCGCCGCCCAGTTTCAACTGGTTTTCCAGGGCTCCAGCAGCGACCAGATGTCGCAGCAGGAGCGGGATGAGATTTTCACGACATTGATGGAGCCGGTGGTACCGGTGATCCACACGCTGAATACGACATTGACGAGTTTGAAATCGGGAGCGACCCCATGAGTCAGGACATCACGCTACATGCCCCAGGCAGAGGCCTTCCGGTTGCGCCGGAGGATTTATGGGGCCAGCCACAAAACGGAAACGCGCTGGGGTCGTATCAGCCGCAGAACGGCGCACCGCAGCCGCAGCCGCTCAAGAAGCTGCAACGCCTGCTGCGCGGCCGCATGATCCTGGCGCTTTGCCTGTCAGCCGTGGGTGCGCTCGGCGGGGCATACGCGGGTTACAAGAGCCAGGTGCCGCTTTATGCGGGGGAAACACAAGTCGAAATTCTTCCCGTGCTTCCGTCGCTCAATGTGATGGATAAAGCCCAGCCTTATTTCACGCAAACCCTGAAGAACGAATCGTTGCGCATTCCCAGCGATCGCGTGATTACCGCGGCTCTGCAACGCCCCGAGTGGCTTAATGCGGGCGGACACAAATACAACAAAGATTACGTCGCGGTCTTCCAGAATAATCTGACGGTCACGCTGGCCAAAGACAGCTCGATGATCCAGATCGCTTTTCAAAGCGAAAATCCCAAGCTCGCCGCCGGCGGCGCCAATGCCATCCTGGGCGCATATGTCGAGATGAAATCCAGCGCCACGGGCGATTCACAAACACAGAAACTGAAGGTTGCCAACCAGGAACTGGAAGAGGCACAAAGGCAAAAGCATGATTTGACTGAGCAGATGCTGGCCAAGACCAAGGATTACGGCACGACCGATCTCACGCAATTGCTGACCGACATGCAGCAGCAACGCCAGCACGAAGATTTTGACGTAAGCATGAGCGAACTGGCGTTGAAGGACGCGCAGGCAGTCATGCCCGACGCCAAGGGAAATCGCAACGTATCTCCGCTTACGCCGCCGGAAATTGCCCAGTTCGATCCGCAAATGCGTTTGCTGCTGGATGCGATGGAGCAGAAAACAGATGCGCTGAGGCAGGCGAAGGCCTTCTTTGGCCCCAAGAACCCAGCCGTGGTGAAGGCGCAAACCGAACTGGAGTTGGCGGTCAACAACGTCAACGATTACACCGCGCGCGCCAACAAACGTTTCCTGGGCGAAACCCCCGGCACTCCCCAGAACGGGTCTGCCATGATTCCCATCACCCAGGCTTCCATCGATGCCCAGGCCAAGTCACTGACCAATCACAAGGTGGCACTGGCTGATTTGACCGACAAAATCACCAAGCTTGGCGCCATCAATCAATCCGTGCAGGAGTTGATGGAGCAATCCAAGCGGATGGATGAAAAAATCAAAA
>DATAPK010000250.1:0-4568 GCA_036265245.1 Tepidisphaeraceae bacterium
GGGATTCGCCAGGGCATTCGCCCACTTGGGTTCACCATTTGACCAGATATCGCCGAGAAGATTCGCCATGGCGGCAGCTTCCACGATGATAGAAGGATTACCCATTGGCAAACCGCAAATCGCCCGAAGCTGCTGCTCGAATTGGCTGGTGACGCAGGCGTCCACGGTGAGGTGCCCGCTATTGTGAGGACGAGGCGCGAGTTCGTTTACTATCACATCGTCATTGACGACGAACATTTCGACGCAAATCAGACCAATCAAATCAATTTTTTGTGCAATTCCAATCGCAATTTCGGCGGCGCGGTCATCAACGCGATCACTGATCTGCGCTGGAGAGGTGGTCACATCCAGAATATGGTTGCGGTGTGCGTTCTCGAAAGGCGGATAGTAATAAAACACACCATCTTGTCCCCGAGCGCCGATCACGCTGATTTCCCGCTCGAACTGAATGAAGCCTTCGAGGACGCCAAGGGGCGCTTTCAGATTTCCCCATGCTTCGTCGGCCTGATCCGGTGAATGAATGGTGGTTTGGCCTTTGCCGTCGTATCCAAATTCGGCGGTTTTGAGAATGCAAGGCGTGCCCAGCTCGGCGATGGCAAGGCGGAGTTCGTTTGCGCTGGCGACTTTTCGAAATGGCGCCACCGGAAATCCGTTCTGGCTCAGAAATTCTTTTTCATGCAACCGATGCCGGCAGGTGTCCAGCACATGCGGCGAAGGGTGCACGGGCACGATCTTCTCGATCTCGGCGAGCGTTTCCGAAGGGACGTTCTCAAACTCGAAGGTGACGATATCGACGCCCTGGGCGAAGCGGCGGGCGGCGGTGAGATCGTCATAGGCGGCATTGACTTCGACGTCGGCGATCTGGCCGGTGGGACCATAGCGCGTGGGATCGAACGCGTGGACGTAATATCCCATGCGGCGAGCGGCGATGGCGAACATGCGGCCAAGCTGGCCGCCGCCGAGGATACCGATGGTTTTGCCGGGGAGGATGGGCATCTGAAACTACTAAATGCAACCGCAGAGACGCAGAGGCGCGGAGGAAAACGCGGAGAAGATAAAATATATGATTGAACTCTGCGTCTGTCTCCGCGCCTCTGCGCCTCCGCGGTTGCATTTCCTTTTTTATAATTGAGTTTTCAAAACTATCTTCGTTTGTTCATCGCGAAACGCCTGCAATCGGGATCGTAAATCCTCGTCGCCCAATGCCAAAATCTGAGTTGCCAATAGCGCCGCGTTTTTCGCCCCTGCCTCGCCGATGGCAAGCGTGCCAACGGGAATGCCCGCGGGCATTTGGACGATGGAGAGCAATGAATCGACGCCGCGAAGCACGCGGGATTCGACCGGCACGCCAAGCACCGGCAATATTGTTTTCGCCGCGGCCATGCCCGGCAGATGGGCCGCCCCACCGGCGCCGGCGATGATGATCTTCAAACCCCGGCTTGCGGCGGTGTCACAATATTGGAATAGCAAATCAGGCGTGCGATGCGCGGAGACGATTTTTTTCTCGTAAGCGATTTTCAATTGGTCGAGCATCTCGGCAGCGTGACGCATCGTTTCCCAGTCGGATTTGCTCCCCATGATGATGCCAACCAGCGCGGCGCGAGATTCAGCTTTGCGTGCCATGGCAGCATCATAAGGGTCGCGGGTGAATGCGGGAAGCGTGGGGCTGGGGTAGCGTAATTGCGTGTGATTTTTTTGTAGCTGCGACGCCTGCGTCGCCTTCGATCTTCGATTGAGAACAGAGGCGACGCAGGCGTCGCGGCTACAAGAGATTGGGGGTTGCGCGGCGCCTGGTTTGAAACCAGCGGAGGGTGGTCCATCCAAGCAGCAGGATAACCGCCCAGTGAAATAGCATGGGGCCGTAAGCAAGCCGTCCGGTGATGAAAATCGGGAGAACCGCTCCGAGGCTGTAAAGATACATCAGGATTGCGATGGCGCTGACGATGAGATCGGAGGTGAGACGATGGCGTAAAAGGATCAATCCTTCAAAGAGCATCCCCGCGGCGGCGATATATATAATCCAGCCAGAAAGCAGGGCTTGCAGGATGGCGATCCAGCGAGGCGATTCGGGCCCGCCAAGATGCGGGCCAAGCCATTGCAAAACTAAAACGGGCATTCCAAAGACGAAAGATTGGGCGGCGCGATATTTGAATTCTTTGGCGCGCTGGTCGGCGGGTCGATTCAATAAATCGGAAATCCCCGAGGCAGAATTCGGCATGGCGATCAATGTCGCTCAATTTCGCGTTGCGTGAAGCCGGTGACTCGATAGCCGGCCTGGCTGACCGAATCCATAAGCTGCTTGACGGTCACGCTGTCTCGATCGAAAAGGACCGAGGCTTGGCCGCTGGCGAAATCAACCTCGACTTCATGCACGCCGGGGTTCTCTCCGAGCGTCTTTTGAATCGAAGCTTCGCATTTATGGCAATGCATGCCTTCGATTTTAATGACGACGAGCTGATCCCGACTGACATCCGCTGGCATTGGTGGAACTCCCACAATCACTCCCTGGTGGTAAACCTTGGTGTCAATACGCCCTAGCCTCGCTGCGGTTCATCATTGTAAACGCGAATGTGGGGAGATTGCCACTGATACGGGTTGAAATGCCAGAATGGCGCGTTGGCGTAGGGGAAGAGACGAAACGTCGGATTGGCCAAAGCATGGGAAAAGGCAATTGGCCCATTGAGAGGGCGTGAGCGTGCATTTTCCGGTAATTCTGCACGTGGCACGGGTCTTGTGATAGGGTTTAGCGTATGTGATTACCATAGCCCGCGCAATTCCGGCCCAACACGTAATGTGAACCACGGGCCGGACCCCATAGCCCGCGGCGGACGTGCTTAACGCACGTCCGCCGTTTTTTTATCCCTCCATCAAGACCTCACGCATGTGTGGGGCTATATTAAAAGCCTATATGAAGCGCACCAATTTATTGCTGGGGGGGTGGTGCATGATCGTCATGGCCTTTTTGTATCTGCCGATCGGGTTGCTCATCGTCTTTTCATTTAATACCTCACGCCTGAATGTGGTCTGGCAGGGGTTAACCTTCGACTGGTATCGCGAGCTTTGGCGAGATCGACCGCTGATGGATGCGATGGAGAATAGCTTGATCATCGCCGCCGCGACGACAGTGGTGTCGGTGGGCCTGGGCACTGGCGGGGCGTGGCTGTGTTATCGATATCGCTTTCGATTCTTACGGACGATCAACACGCTGATTTTCGTGCCAATGCTCATTCCCGAGATCATCATGGGAATCAGCCTGCTAATCTTTTTTACGATGGCGAGGATGGAGTTGGGATTTACGACGGTGATTATTTCGCACGTAACGTTTTGCTTTCCGTTTGTGATGATCGCCATCGAATCTCGCTTGGCAGGGTTAGACCCATCGCTCGAAGAGGCCGCGATGGATCTGGGGGCGACGCCGATGCAGGCGTTTATGCGGGTGATCGTGCCCTATCTTATGCCGGCGATCATTTCCGGCGCGCTGATGAGCTTCACATTGAGCCTGGACGAATTAATCGTCACTTATTTCACGACCGGGCCGCAATCGATGACGCTGCCGATCAAGGTGTTCGGGATGGCCAAGGTGGGAGCAGATCCAAGACTGAACGCCATCTCTGCGATCTTCATCGTCGCAACAGCGGTGCTGGTGGTTTCGGCGGAATTCCTGCGGCGAATGACAACCGTGGACAACAAACGGGCAGCCTTTACCATGCCGGCATGAAACGACTCGCCGCAATCGTGCTGTTCGTCTTAGCTTTCGCCGGCGTTGCCCGCGCCGACGATAAAGTCCTGAATCTCTTCGCCTGGTCGGAATATGTCCCGCAGGAAGTGATCGACGGCTTCACCAAAGAAACCGGCATCAAGGTCAACTACGACACCTACGCATCCAACGAAGAGCTGATCTCCAAACTCCGCGCCGGCGGCGCTCGATACGATCTGATTCAACCTTCTGAATACACCTGCGAAGCGCTCATCAAAGCCGGCAAACTTGAACCGATCGACCTGGCAAAAATTCCGAACTTCAAAAACCTCTTGCCCGAATACACGAACATGGCGTTCGATCCGGGAAACAAATTTACGATCCCCTACATGACCGGCAGCGTCGGAATCTGCGTAAACACGGAGAAAATCACCGAGCCGATTCATGGCTTTAAGGATGTTTTCCAGCCCAAATACGCGGGCAGGATTATTGTCGTCAATGACAGCCGCGAGATGGCCAGTTGGGCGCTGGCGACACTGGGGATCGGGCCAAACGATATGTCGGCGGAGAATCTCGCCAAGGCCAAGCCGATTCTCGCCGGCTGGATGAAGCTAATTAAGAAATATGATTCCGACAGCCCCAAGACTGATCTTCTCGCGGGCAACGTCGATATTGGCGTGGTCTGGAGCGGCGAGGCGGCGCTCTGCTGGAAGGAAAATCATCACTTCGCGTATGTCCTGCCCGCTGAAGGCGCACACCTGTTCATCGATAATCTCGCCATCCCCAAAGGCGCCGCCAACGCAGCCGGCGCGATGCGCTTCATGGACTACATCCTGCGGCCTGAGGTCAGCAAAATCATCTCGGACAAATT
>DATAPK010000251.1:0-5805 GCA_036265245.1 Tepidisphaeraceae bacterium
GCCTCACACCAACCTAGACCTTCGGTAAATCTCGATGAAAGGAATCGATCATGGCCGAATTCGTCGTCAACACCACTCGTTTTGACCCGTACAAAAACTTCAAGTTCCGCGTGAAGTGGGACGGGCAATATGTCGCCGGCGTCAGCAAAGTTTCCGCCTTGAAGCGCACCACCGAAGTGGTCAAACACCGTGAAGGCGGAGACCCCAGCACCAGCCGCAAATCACCGGGCCGAACTGAATTTGACGCCCTCACCCTGGAGCGCGGCGTCACTCATGACCTGGCATTCGAAGCCTGGGCCGCCAGGGTCTGGCAGATTGGCGCGGGATTAGGATCGGAAGTTTCCCTCCAGAGCTTCCGAAAAGACCTCATCATCGACTTCTACAACGAAGCCGGTCAGTTGGCCATCAGCTATAAGGTCTACCGCGCCTGGGTTTCTGAGTTCCAGGCCCTCCCCGATCTCGACGCCAACGCCAATGCCGTCGCAATCCAGCATCTCAAGCTCGAAAACGAAGGCTGGGAACGCGACGTCTCAGTCACCGAACCAACGGAGCAGAGTTTCGACTCGACGCACGCGTGATCGGAGATAACCACCCATGTATCCGCTGGAAGGTGAGCGACTGTTAGAGGCCTGGGATCATGCCTGCATCCTTGGCGAACTCGATCGCGCGCCGCAGTTGCTGGCAATCGCCTGCCCGGAAACCACCACCGCTCAATGGGCCGCGGCCAGCATTCTGGAATTGAACTTGAATTTGCTTCGGCTGCGCCTGATCACCTTCGGCCCGCAACTCACCGGCTACCTTCCATGTCCCACCTGCCAGACACGCCTCGAATTCGCTTTCGACATCCGCGCGGTAATCGAACATCTGGAATCTCTTGCCTCTCGCGAAAGCGCAAATTTCACAATAGCCGGCACTGATTTTCCCATCCGCCGGCTCAACACGCAGGATCTGATCTCCGTCCGCGGCGAGATCGACCCGGATAAAGCCCAACGTATGCTTTTGACTCGATGCTTATCCGCCACTGCTAACCAATCGGGATTTGATTCACATGAGATAACCGTTGCGTCACAAGCAGAGGCAATGGAAATTTTCTCCGATCTGAACGAAGGGGCTGAAATCATCTGCCAAGCCTCCTGTGTGGAATGCGGCAACTCGCATCGGTTCGATCTGGATATCGCACGTTTTCTCTGGTCCGAAATACGCAATCGCGCTCTCCATCTGATGCGCGATGTGGACGAACTTGCTTCCGCCTATGGCTGGTCGGAGCAGGCGATCCTCGCCATGACCCCGCAGCGGCGACAGCAATACGGAGGGATGATCCGAGCATGAGCCACCTCCTGCAACGGCTGATCGCTCGCGCCAATGCGCCCACTTCACCGGCGCAGCCGGTTCTCCCATCGGTATATGCCTCTCAAGCCGGCGTCGCCGGAATCGAAATGCAGGATTTCAAGGCCTTGCCCATCCAAGCAGACAGCCCTTCGCCGTCACCCCTTACATCCGCTGCACGAGAGAGCTCCGCTCACATAACTCCAGGCGAATCCTCCATCCCTGCGTCGAGCACCCCCTTTCAAGATAAGAAACAACACTCGCCGCACATCCACGAAGTTCAACCGCTGAAAAACCAACATTCTATCGAACGCATTTTCAGCAAAGAGCATTCGGCGCCGCCGCTCCCCGGCAAAAGCGCCCAAGACATTCTGCAATCATCAGCCCCGCCATCATTAAAGCAACCGGATCCAATCGCGCCGCGTCCAAAGAGTCTCGCGGCCTCCTCGGATATCGCGCAATTCAATGCACCCCAACCCTTGCCGCGCCGACCAGATGCGGTCACACATCGCGCACCACCCGTCACGCCGCAAGCGCCGTCAATCGAAGTAAATATATCAATCGGGCATATCGAGATTCGCTCTGCGACCGACAGCCCCGCGCCTCGACGCTCGCCTCCACGTCCGCGTGTCACGCTCGAAGGTTTTCTGAACCGCCAGCGCGGTGAGGAGCATCGATGAGCGACTACCTTGCTGTCGCCGGCGTCACCGCGGTCCTCAAGACGTTGCTCGAAGACGCCTTGATGAACGGCGGTCCCAGCGGAATCCTCCATAGCGCCGGCATCACCGCCAAAGCACCTGACCTCATCGATACCGGCCCCGATGAAGCCGCCCAGATCAACCTGTTCATGTATTACTCGAGCCTGAACGCCGCCTATCGCAATGTCGATCTGCCGGCCTTCGATTCGCGCGGACAAAAGTTGACCAATCCCCCACTGGCATTGAATCTGCATTACCTGATCAGCGCTTACGGGGGACAGGATTTTGACGGCGAAATCCTCCTCGCCTGGGCCATGCAGGTTTTCCATGAAAATCCAATTCTCACCGCTGCCGGCATTCAGGATCGTCTGAATGATCTGAGTGCCGGCCTCAACCCGTCGTCCGAAGTCAAACTTCTGCTGACGACCAATCTGGTCAATCAGGTCGAATCCATCAAAATTTCTCCCGAAGCCCTCTCCAACGACGAGATCAACAAACTGTGGATGGCCTTTCAAACACACTATCGCCCCACCACCTCTTACCAGGCGTCAGTGGTGCTGATCCGCAGTAATTCGCCGGTGCGATCCAATTTGCCGGTGCAATCCAGGAACGTGCTGGCGATTCCCTGGCAACCGCCGATCGTGCAGAGCGTCCAGCCCAGCACCATCACAACCGGCGGCCAACTCACCATCGTCGGTCGTAATTTCCTGGGCAGCGCGGCATCCGACACACTGGTCCAATTTGACGGCAGCGATCCAATCGCCGCCGACAGTGTGCAGAATAACTGCGTGCGCGTGACCGCCCCCATCGCGCTGCGGAGCGGCGTTCACACCATCCGAATCGTTCGCAATGTCAGTTTCGGCGCCAAAACAGATCCGCACAGGGGATTCACCTCCAACACCACGCAATTCCTCCTCGCGCCAACCATCCAGAACATCGCGCCAACCTCGGTTGCGTTCGGCTCCACTTTGAATGTCACGATAAAACCCCCCGTCGGCCGAACGCAGGATGCATCCGTGCTGATCGGCAATGATTCGGTGGGACGCGCCCCTCCGCTTCCTGGCGATCCCGATATCCTCCAGACTCTAAGTTTCGTCATCCCCGATACCATCGCATACACCAGCCCCCCGGTGCCGGTGCCCCTTCGCGTGCAAATTGATGGCGTGCAGAGCCTGCTGACGCTCGACACTTCGCAAACCAGCAGCACCTTCGGCCAATATCTTCCCCAAGTCGAGGTGACAGGCCCATGAAGTCACCCACTCCCCAATCAAGCAATCGTTGGCTGGCCCAGGAACTGGATCGGATTTATTCCGTCCTTTCTCCCAATACAACCCCGTCCCAGCCGCCGTCCGATACAAGCGACGATCCCGCAAATCAGCCAAGCGCAATCGATGAATTGCGAGCGATGTTTGGTCTGAGCGGATTTGAATCGGATCTCCTGCTGCTCTGTCTGGGCGTGGAACTTGAAAGCCGCTTCGGGCAGGCGTGCGCAGCCGCACAGAATGACCCGCGGATGGTGCTGCCCACATTTGGGCTGGCACTCTCTTGCCTGGCCAAACCCCATTGGAGCGCCATCAGCCGCGCTCGCCCCCTGCGATACTGGCGGTTCATTAATATTTCATCGCAGGAACCATTGCTCAGCAGCCCGCTTCGCATTGACGAGCGAATCGCGCACTTTTTACTGGAGCTTCCCTGTACGGACGAACGATTGGAATCGCTGATCACGCCTCTCCCGATGATGGGCGGCGCGTCGCCATCTCATGCCAAATGCGCCGATCTCGCTCGACGATATTGGTCCGGCGCCATCGTCGATCCTGCTTATTTCAAACCGCTGCTGCTGGCAGGCGGAAAAGAATCGGACCGCCACGCGGTGATGGAACTGGCATGCGGCGCGCTCGACCGCGTACCCTGGGCAATGCGCGCCGCCGACATCCCCACCACTGCCGGCGAGCGGGAACAACTCACGCGCCTGTGCAACCGCGAAGCACTCCTAACAGCAGGCGCGTTTTACATTCAGGCAAGCGAATCCGATTCCGCGGAGATCGCCCGTCACGTCGCCGCCTTCGCAGCCCAGATTCGCGTCCCCGTCGCGATCGAAGTTCCAACCGGCTCATCGCTGGAACAACTCGATGGCGTGCGCATCAATATTCCAGGCCTGGAATACGACGAACGCAAAGTGCACTGGGCCCAAAGTCTCGGCGGCAGCGGGTTGGAGATGAATGGGCAACTCGACCGAATCACCGACGGCTTTAATTTCGACAGAACCTCCATCCACGTCGCCGGCGCCTTGGTGCGGGATGCCATCGCCGAAAACCCCGGTGCCGCGATCGAGGATCTGGCATGGGATGCCTGCCGCACCCACGCCCGCCGCGGCCTTGAAAACCTCGCCCAGCGGATCGAACCGCGCAGCCGATGGGACGACCTCGTCCTTCCACCCGAACAGACTGCCGTGCTTCATCAGCTCATCTCGCAGGTCCAACATCGCTCCACCGTTCACCGGAAATGGGGTTTCGCCGAAAAATTCGGCCGCGGGCTCGGCGTGGCTGCCTTGTTTGCAGGTGCAAGCGGCACCGGCAAAACCATGGCGGCGGAGATTATCTCCGCGGAGCTGCAACGCGATCTGTTTCAAATCGATCTCTCAGCCATCGTCAGCAAATACATCGGCGAAACCGAGAAAAATCTGCGCCGCATTTTTGATTGTGCCGACGAAAGCGGCGCCGTTCTTCTCTTTGACGAGGCCGATGCGCTGTTCGGCAAACGCAGCGAAGTCCGCGACAGCCACGACCGCTACGCCAACCTCGAAATCAGCTATCTGCTGCAGCGAATGGAAACCTATCGTGGCGTGGCGATCCTCACCACCAACATGCAGCACGCACTCGACACCGCATTCATGCGGCGGATTCGCTTCATCGTGCAGTTTCCATTCCCCGACGCATCGCATCGTCAAATCATCTGGGAAAAAGTATTCCCTGCAAAAGCCCCGCTGGCGAAACTCGACTTCTCCACCCTGGCAAAGCTCAATATTTCCGGCGGCATGATCCGCAACATCGCCACCCACGCCGCCTTTTTAGCGGCAGAAACTGTTCAGCCGATCTGCATGGATCACCTGCTCCATGCCGCCCGCGCCGAATATGCAAAAATTTCCAAACCGCTCACCGCATCAGAAACAGGAGGTTGGATTTGAAACCCTCAACTCCCCCAACTCCAACACCATTCCCCGTGAGCCTGCGCGTCAACATCAATCGTTTAACTCTTCCTGCCATGTCCCGTCGCGATTCCGCGCTGGTCGTGTCGTCATTGCAGCAAAAACTCAGCGAACTCGCCAACCAATCACCCGCCCCAGATTGGTCGAATCTATCCGGCATCGACAACGTAGACGGCGGATCACTCCCCCGAGGCGCCCGCCCCCGCGAAATTGGCTCACACCTTGCCACCCAGATTTTTCGGAGGCTTGGATCATGAGGGCGATGGCTCAGCAACATTCCATTTCAAAGTCCGCAAGCGTACTACATCGTCAATGCGCCTGCGGTGATTGCGAAGCATGCAACAAAAAGAAACTACAGCGATCCAGTGCTCATGAATTTGCTCCGGCAATCGTGCCACGCGTATTGAACCATCAAGGAGAGCAACCACCCCGATCATTTCCGGAATCCCGCTTCAACCGGCGTTTTGGCGACATCCGCGTGCATACAAATAGCGAGGCTGGGGCGTCAGTAATCGCGGGAAAACAAACCGTCGCTCCACGCATATTGCCTGAACATTCGATTGCCCAAAGAAAGAT
>DATAPK010000252.1:0-4781 GCA_036265245.1 Tepidisphaeraceae bacterium
GTTCGATGGACATTTGGCAGAGCGCTCAGCCCGAGCGTGATGTGGCCGAAAGCGGGTGGCTCGGACGATATTTCGACAACACCTGCAGCGGCACCGATCCCCATATTGGCGTGGCGATGGGCGCGCAATTGCCACTGGCCATGCAAGGCGAGCGCGTCACGCCGCTTTCCTTCGATCGCCCCGACAGCTATCGCTACACCGGCCGCGATCAGGAACATTATCTGGAACTAAATCACAAGGATGGCGTCGAGCCCGCCGCCGCGCCATCAACCCAACCGGCGCAGCCCAAAATCGTCCGCGCCAAGCATGAGATCGAAATCACGCCTGGCTCACAGTTGGATTTTCTGCATCGCACCGCGATGGATGCGCAGGTAAGCAGCGACGACATTTTGCGGATGACGCGCACGCATCAGTCGCCGACACCATATCCCGGCAACGAATTCGGCCAGGGCCTCAAGACCGTCGCCGCGATGATCCAAGGCGGCCTGCCGACGCGCGTTTATTACGTCAGCCTCGGCGGATTTGACACCCACGCCGGCGAACGTGGCCGGCATGACAACCTCATGACCCAACTCGCGCAAGGCATCAGCGCGTTTTACAAAGATCTGAAAGACCAGAAAAATCAGGATCGCGTGCTGATGATGACCTTCAGCGAATTCGGCCGCCGCGTCGCACAAAACGCATCCGGCGGAACCGACCACGGCACCGCCGCGCCGATGTTCCTGATCGGATCAGGAATGAAGCAGGGCCTCGCCGGCAAGTATCCCTCCCTCACCGATCTGGATCAGGGTGATCTCAAATACAATCTCGATTTCCGGAGCGTCTATGCGACGGTCCTTCAAAACTGGATGGACACGCCAAGCAAACCGATCCTCGGTCAGCAGTTCCCGACATTGAATAACATTCTCAAAGCATAACCTCCATCGCTTGCGGCTTAGCGCTGCGTTTAGCTCGAAGCAGCGTTATGCCGCGAGCGGCAATTTCGTCATATCCCTATCCTCGCACTGCCCAAACGTGTCTAATCTCGCGTGCAGGAAAGCCAATCTTATGTTATGATTGAGCTTACGAATGGAGTTTTGATCCAGCGGGGTTCGGGAAACGTATGATTGGAAGCAGGATGCTTCGGTTTACCGGCGCGGTGCTGTTTGGGCGTGCCGGGATATGAAAAAGGCCTCATCGTACCGCCTGAAAAAGTCCGATAAATAAAAGAGCATCTGCTTCGCGCTCTTTGGAAATCGCGATGCCGAACATCCGGCCGCTTGTTTAGCGGCCAGCGAGGTTCGGCATCATTCGTTTTTGGGAGAGACAAAATGGCCGCCAAAAATAATCCGCTTATTTCAATCATCGATCGCAAGCTCGATGTTGGCAAATTCCGCGAGCAGCATTGGGAAGGCACCTTCTGGGAATATCTCGACATCGTCGTCGAGAACCCCGCCATTGCGCGCAACTCCTTCCAGCGCGTCTATGACATGATCCTGAGCTACGGCACAGAGACGTTCAGCCAGTTCAAGCAGGAACTCACACGCTACAAATTCTTCGGCGATCCGATCGACCACGGCGGTGATGCAATCTTTGGGCTCGAACGCCCGCTCATGCAGCTCGTCGATTTCTTCAAATCGGCGGCCCAGGGTTACGGCACCGAGCGGCGCATCCTACTGCTGCACGGCCCCGTCGGATCGAGCAAATCCACCATCGCCCGCTTGCTGAAAAAGGGTTTGGAATCCTATTCCAAGCTCGATGCCGGAAAATGCTTCACCTACATGTGGCGGCTGCCCCATCGCGGCCCGGGCGCCGATGAAGGCGAAACCTATCTCGAATGCCCCATGCACGAAGAGCCGCTCCTGCTCATCCCGCGCGAAGCCCGCGCCGAAGTGCTCGACGTCATTAACGAAAAACTGCCCGAGGGCCGGCGGATTCGTCTCTATGGTGAGGTCTGCCCCTTCTGCCGAAAGATCTACGCCGATCTACTGGATCAATATGATGGCGATTGGAAAAAGGCGATGGATCACATCAAGGTGAAACGCCTGGTGCTGTCCGAAAAAGATCGCCGCGGCATCGGCACCTTCCAGCCGAAGGACGAGAAAAATCAGGACAGCACTGAACTCACCGGCGACATCAACTATCGCAAAATCGCCGAGTTCGGTTCCGACAGCGACCCGCGCGCCTTCAACTTCGACGGCGAACTCAACGTCGCCAATCGCGGCATCGTCGAATTCATCGAAGTTCTGAAGCTCGACGTCGCCTTTTTGTATGACCTCCTTGGCGCCAGCCAGGAACACATGATCAAGCCGAAGAAATTCGCGCAGACCTACATCGACGAAGTGATCCTTGGCCACACGAATGAGCCCGAATACAAAAAGCTCCAGGGCAACGAAATGATGGAGGCCTTCCGCGATCGCACGATCAAGATCGACGTGCCTTACAACATTCGTCTGGATGACGAGATCAAAATCTACAACAAGGATTTCGGCACCGAAAAAGTAAAAGGTATGCACATCGCCCCGCACACCATCGAGGTGGCCGCAATGTGGGCCGTGCTCACTCGTCTCGCCGAGCCGAAAAAAGCCGGCATCACCAAAATTCAAAAACTCAAGCTCTATAACGGCAAATCGATCCCGGGCTTCACCGAAGATTCCATCAAGGAACTAAAGGAAGAAGCTCCGCGCGAAGGAATGCAGGGCATCTCGCCTCGTTATATTCAGGACAAAATCAGCAACGCGCTGGTTTCGCATCAGGCGCAACAGGAGAAGGCGATCAATCCGTTCATGGTGATGAACGAACTCGAAGGCGGCCTCACGCATCACTCACTCATCACCGACGAAGAACTGAAAAAGGAATACAAAGAACTGCTCGCCATCGTCCGCGAAGAATACGAAGACATCCTTAAAGGCGAAGTCCAGCGCGCCATCAGCGCCGACGAAGACGCGATCAAACGACTCGCCGCCAACTACATTGAAAACGTCCGCGCCTACACACAGCACGAACGCGTGCGTAATCGCTACACCGGCCGCGATGAAGACCCGGATGAAAGGCTCATGCGCTCAATCGAAGAGAAGATCGACATCCCCGATTCCCGTAAGGACGACTTCCGCCAGGAGATCATGAACTACATCGGCGCCCTGGCGCTCGATGGCAAGAAGTTTGAATACAACACCAACGCCCGCCTGCTTAAGGCCCTGGAGCTGAAACTCTTTGAGGATCAACGAGATACGATCAAGCTGAAAAACCTCGTCAGCAGCGTGGTGGACGATGAAACCCAGCAGAAGATCGACGTGGTGAAGCAGCGGCTGATCAAGTATTTCGGTTATAATGAGACCAGCGCGACCGATGTTCTGAACTATGTGGCCAGCATCTTCGCGCGTGGCGATTCGAAGCAGGATGAATAATTATGCGAGCCTCATTCATTACAGTGTGCGCGTTGATCTTGTTGAGCGGCGGATGCACCGCAGGCTTCACTGGCCAGTGGCTTGAAGATGGCGTGCAAAGTGCGGACGGCACTACGCTCTCCCCCACGGGCGAGAAACGCATGGCGCTGAACTTCGATCCGGTTTCGACCGTCTGGGTTGGCCGATACAGCGAACGCGGCAAGGTGGTCGATAACGGATCGGTGCAATCCGATCAATATTCCGTTTACGACGGCTGGAGCAGTGCGCACTTCGGTTCGATGATCGCCCACGTCAATGGCGATCACATGGAAGCCAACGTTGGCGGCGGCGTCCAACGCCATTTCACCCGCGTGAAAGGTACAAGCATCTTCCCGCCGACGGTCGAGATTCCGCCGTTCAATGAATGAGCGTTTATGGTTTTGAAGATCGAAAAAGATCATCAGCGTTTCCGGCAGATCGTCAAAGGCCGGATCAGGGATGATCTCCGAAAATTTCTCACCAAGGGCGAACTGATCGGCAAGGAAGGCAAGCACCTGATCAGCATCCCCGTGCGCGGCATCGAGCTACCGCATTTTCGCTATGGCGATAATTCGCAAGGCGTCGGCGCCGGCGACGGCAAGGAAGGCGAGGTCATCGGCAAAGGCCAGCCCGGCGCCGGCAAGCAGCAGGGCGGCACCGACCCCGGCCAGCACATCATGGAGGTCGATCTCACCCTCGATGAATTGGCCGACATCCTCGCTGAAGAATTAAAGCTCCCTCGCATCGAGCCCAAGGGCAAGCATCGCATCACGACCATTCGTGAAAAGTATTCTTCCCTGCGAAAAGTCGGCCCGGAATCGCTCCGCCATTTCAAACGATCCTTCAAGGAAGCCCTCAAACGCCAGATCATGATCGGCGATTACGATCCCGATAATCCGATCATCATCCCCGAGAAAAAAGACATCCGATACCGTTCCTGGAAAGAAGTTAAATCGCCGCAAAGCAATGCGGTGATCGTCTTTATGATGGATGTCTCCGGCTCGATGGGCGAAGAGCAAAAAGAACTCGTGCGCCTCGAATCCTTCTGGATCGACACCTGGCTGCGAAAAAATTACGAAGGAATCGAATCCCGCTACATCGTCCACGATGTCTCCGCCAAGGAAGTGGACAAGCATACATTTTACCACCTGCGCGAAGACGGCGGCACGAAAATCAGCAGTGCCTTCCGCACCGCCAAGCAACTGCTCGATTCGCATTACGCCGCCGAGGAGTGGAACATCTATCTCTTCCATTTCAGCGACGGCGACAACTCCTCCGAAGCCGACTCCCGCGACTGCGTGAAACTATTGAAGGAACAACTCCTCCCCCTCTGCAACATGTTCGGCTACTGCCAGGTCGCCAGCGCCTACGGCAGCG
>DATAPK010000253.1:0-6381 GCA_036265245.1 Tepidisphaeraceae bacterium
GAAGATTGCATCGATGAGCTGAAGCAGATCGTCGATCGCAATCTGGCCGAGCTTTCCGACACCGAGCAGACGGTGATTCGCCGCCGGTTCAACTGGCAGCAGGCGGAGGAATCTCCGCTCACGCTGGAAGAAGTCGGCAAGATCATCGGCGTGACCAAGGAACGCGTCCGCCAGATTCAGAACAAGGCGCTCACGAAGATTCGGAAGCTTATGGAAGACGGCGTGCTTCGGGTAAAGACCGAAACGCCAGAGATTCATGAGACGGTTGGGATCGCGTAACGGTCTTGAAGTTCGGATTTACCGCCGCTTGCGGTTTTGCATTCGCGAAGCCGCAAGCGGCGATTTTTTTATGCCGCCTGGGGAAGGAATTGAGTGAGGGGCTCGGGGAGCATTTTCAGGCCCCGACGCATTGCTTTGCCGACTGCATATTGCATCGATAGCTCGAATCGTTTTCGCACGCGTGCGTCGGGCTCAACGCCGAGCTTTCGCATTTCGTTGATCGCCCAGACCCAGACGTGATATTCCTCTTCGCAGCGTTTTTTGTAGGTTTGGAAGCCGATGGCGTGATGGCCGACTTCATGGAGGAAAATCGCCAGACTAATGGGGGTTTTGGGGTAAGGGGATTCGACCCAGTTCACAACCCGGCCATCATGATGATAAACCCGCCAGGCGCAGCCGCTCATGCTCGATCGCCATTTGTGGATGCGAATCGAATATCGGCGTTTCATTTTTTCGACGATTGGGGTGAATGAGTTCATGCGCCTATCTGCTATCGGCAGGCGGCGTTGCGGGGTGTGAAATCCGATTTGTTCCGATAACATCATCAATAAGATGACACTCGCGGAGTCCATTCCGTTGCCGTTTTCACCATTTCTGGTTTTGGGAGTGATTTTCGCAGCGGCGCTGGCGGTGTTTCTGATCGTGACGCGTTCGCCGCGTCAGTGACCGAACGACGTGGCTTCGCGCGCCTGCTCGGCGAGCAAAAGCTCATCTGAATTAATCTGCTCTTTTCGCAATGTACCCGCATAGACAGCCCATCCGGTGAGGCCGTTCACAAATAGATTCGTGCGGACGCAATATAGGCCCCCTTCTGCTACGAATCTCAGGCCGTTGAGGTTCGGGTCCCATTTTTTGCTGATCAGCGTCGCTTCGCCTTCACGGAGTTTCATGTTCTGAAGAAATCCCCAGACGGCAAGATCGTAGCCAACGGGAACGGGCAGCGTGAAATGAATAATGCCATAAGCCGTGTGGCCGCTGGGGCTGATCCAAACCTGATGCGCGTGGGCGGGCGAACGCTTGAGAGGATCGGCGTGCCAACCGACGGGCGGCGTGGCCCGGGCATCGATTGAAGTGAGATAAGTCGGTGGAGAAAGATCGCTTGAAACGGGTTGCGAGGCGGCGCGCGGAGCGACGTGGCTGCACCCGAGAATCAGGGAAAGCAGCACGACAAACGGCAGCCTGGAAAACACGTCACTTCTTGCCGGCGGGCGTGGCGGTCTTTTGGAAGCTGTAGGAGCCGCCAAATTTCCTGGTGAACTTGTCCACGCGGCCCGCAGTGTCAACGAATTTCTGCTTGCCGGTGAAAAAGGGATGACAATTGCTACAGATATCGACGTTGATCTTCGATGATGTACTGCGGGTTACAAAAGTGTTGCCGCACGCGCAGTGAATGGTGCAGGCTTGATACTTAGGATGAATTTTCGGTTTCACGACTCTAGCTCCTTGTTCCGGTCGTGCGTGCCGCGACAATCGTCAACACGTCAGCCGGAAAATTGGGTTCGGAACTATAGCGGGTTGGCGAGACACAAGCAAATGGCATGGGTTTGGGCTGCTTGCAGGTTGAAAAGTGACACTTATGATGACCAAGTGCCGGGAGACGTTGTTTATGCGGCTGATCCATCTTGCCCTTTTGCTCGTCTTGGTTGCATCCCCCGCCTTGGCTGATACCCCCGCGTCTCTGTTTGATCCAGCCCGCCACATGCACGTGAGCGAAGTGAAACCCGGCATGAAGGGGTATGGGCTTTCGGTGTTTAAGGGCACGAAGATTGAGCGATTTGACGTCGAAGTCATCAGCGTTTTGAAGGATTTTAATCCGAGGTACGACGTCGTTCTCATCAATTGTCACGGACAGAATCTTGATCATACGGGGGCGATTGCGGGCATGAGCGGGTCGCCGGTGTTTCTGCGGGATGACCAGGGACGGGATCGAATGATCGGGGCATTTGCGTATGGGTTTCCGATGGCGAAGGATGCGATCGCGGGCGTGCAGCCGATCGAATACATGCTGAATTTGCCAACGACCCGGCCGAGCCCGACCATCAGCGCGGGCACGGCAACGGCGGATGTGAAGTCTGGGCCAAACGCGGAGAAGAAATTGGCCTGGTCGCTGCGCGATGCAGTGTTGTTGCCGGGAATGAAGAACGCGCCGAGAAATTTTCCGCTGGCGAGCCGGACGAGCATGCTGCCAAACCCGACGCTCAGCGGAGGTTTGGATGACAGTGCAAGATTGCAGCCGCTGATGACGCCTTTGATGGTCAGCGGAGTGTCATCAAAAGTGCTTGAGCAGTTCGGGCCACTCTTTGAAGCATACAGATTTCATCTTTTGCAAAGCGGAGTTGGCGGCGGCGCGGCAGCACAGGGAGATGTGGCGCCGCTCGAACCGGGATCGGTTTTGGCCGCTCCTCTGATCACCGGAGATATGGAATTGGTCGCAACCGGCACCTGCACCGAAAAGCTAGGCGATCGCGTGTTTGCGTTTGGTCATGCGTTTAATGGCGAGGGGGCGATCGACATTCCGATGGCGAGCGGCCAGATCAACGGCATCGTCGCGACATTGGTCAGCAGTTTTAAGATTGGCTCGATGACGAAAGTGCAGGGAGCGCTGGTGAGCGACCAGGTGGTGGGCGTGGCGGGAAGATTGGGCTCGGCGCCGCAGACAGTGCCGATCAATCTGCGACTGGTTTACAGCGATGGATCGACTGATGTGACATATCATTTCAACGCCTTGCGTCATCCGCGCTTCACGCCGTTGATTACAGGGCTAGCGGTTTCTTCCGTGCTGACAGGGGAACACGATCTGCCGCAATATCACACGGTGGATTATGACGTAACGATCGACTTCAACGGGCGGCCCGTGCATGTGCAGAACAGCGCAGTGAATGCTCAGCCTCAGGATTTGTTCATGGAGTTTGCCACGCCGATCATCGCAGCGGCGGAAAATCCATTTGAACGCGTGATGCCAACGAGCATCAACGGCACAATCACGGTTTCGCCGGCGGCACGCGAGGCGCAGATTCTCTCGGTGAACATGCCAAAGCTAAAATATCGGCCCGGCGAGACAGTGCATGGATATATCAGCTATCGCCCGTTCCACGCGGCGGAAGCGACGATGCCGATCAAGTTTGATCTGCCGAAGGATTTGAGCGATGGGACGTATAGCCTGGTGGTTTCGGATGCGGAGCGGTATCTGACGGATGAGCAGCAGAGCAAGCCGTTCCGGTTTGAGGCCGGGAGCATCGGAGATGTATTTTCAGTGCTGGATGAACTGGAGAAAATCCGCCGCAGCGCGATTTACGTGAGATTAGTACGCGAGGCGGATGGCGTGGCGGTGGGACGCACCGAGATGCCACGATTGCCCGCGGCGATGCGCGGCGTGCTGCTGGAATCGGGGCGAAGCAATACAACCGCGTTTGTCAGTTCGGATGTGAAATCGATTCCAACACAATTGGTCATGAGCGGATCGGCGGAATTTGAATTGACGATCGACAACGAACTTCGGATTGAGGTGGGGAATAATCCACCAACGCATGCGGAGCCGGGAAAAACGGCAGGAGCAGCGGCGGCGGTGCAGAAGAGCGAAGAGCCGAAGAAATCGAAGACGATGCCGTTGCCGACACAGCCGTAATGACCGCGCGGGGGGAACCCCGACCCTGAAGGGCCGGGCTTTGCTTTGAAATGGAGTGACAATGAAGATTCGAATTGCCCTGCTAAGCTTGTTGATCACGAGTGCTGTTCTTGCGATCAACACATCGCACTGGACACACACCAGCGAAGCCGATTTTAAGGCGGGGACGTTTCACAATGTGGTCGCGACGAATCTTGGCGATCTGAAGTTGTCGCGCGCGGTGAAGACGATTCTGGGGCAGAACGAGCATATCAGCGCGGTGCATGCGCTGGTGGAAGCGAAGGATGGGACGATTTATGCGGGGACCGGGCCTGAAGGGGTTTTGCTGGCGATCAAGGATGAGAAGTCAGAGACGGTGGCCAAGTTGGGAGAGAATGTCAGTATTTTTTCGCTGCTGATCGATTCAAAAGGCCGGCTGCTGATTGGGACAGGCGGCGAGAAGGGGCAGATTTTCCGCATCGAAAAGCCCGGCGATAAGCCGGTGGAGATCTTTTCGGAAACGGGCGTGCAATACATCTGGGCGATGTGCCAGACGCCGGATGGAAAAATTTATGCGGCGACGGGGCCCGAGGGTCAGCTTTTCCAGATCGATGAAAACGACAAGCACGAAGTGCTGTTCGACAGCGAGCAGAACAATCTCACTAGCATGGTGAGCGATGGGAAGGATTTATTGTATGTCGGCAGCGATCCGGATGGATTGATTTATCGCATCAATCGGAAAACGAAGGATACGTTTGTTGTTTTCGATGCTCCCGAGACGGAAATCAGCGCGCTGCTGCTGGATAAGGATGGGACGCTGTTTGCGGGAACGGCGTCGGAGATTGAAACGCCGGCGGAAAGCGCGCAACCGGCGGGCGAGGAAGGCGGCAGGCCGGAGAATGACACCGGCGGCGTGCCGATCCCGACGCAGCCGCCCGAAGCACCAAAGCCGCCCTCTCCGACACCGCCAAATCCTGGCGAGCCCGCGCCAATTCCGAAGGAGCAGGCGAAGGATGAGCCCAAGACGATGATGATCCTGGCGGATGAGCCCGGCGATGGCGGCGATAATCCGACACCGCCGTCACCTGTGAAGGCGGAGCAGGCGGCGACCAACGCCGGCAGCGCAACCCAAAGCACGGGTGCCAAGCCGGAGGCGGCAGCCGCCGCGCCGACGCAGGGCAATGCGATTTATCGCGTCGATAAAGATGGCTTCGTCACAGAGATTTTCCGGCAGCCGGTGATCGTTTATTCACTCATCGAACAAAACGGTTTGCTTCTGGTGGGCACGGGAAGCGATGGCGAGGTGTATCAGGTGAACCCAACCGCCGAAGAGACGGTGGTGCTGGCGAAGGTGGATCCGAAGGAAGTGATCTCACTGCTGCCAACCAAGGACGGGCGGATCGTGATGGGACTGGCCAATTCCGGAGATGTGGCGTTGATGACGCCGGGGTTTGCATATGAAGGAACGTTCACCAGCCCGGTACTGGATGCGACGCAGATCAGCCGGTTTGGAAAAATGCAACTTCACGGCACGCTGCCGGCGGACACGAAGCTGACGGTTTCGACGCGCAGCTCAAACGTAGGTGAAGACACCGATCGCGGCTGGAGCAAATGGACCGCCGAACAACCGGCGACCGAATTCATGCCGATCGCATCGAGCAATGCGCGATATCTGCAATATCGCCTGACGTTCACCACGACCACCGGCAAGGATACAGCGGTGGTGGATGATGTGGATGTGGCGTATCAGGTGCCGAACCTGGCGCCGATTGTAAAATCAGTGAAGATCGCGCCAAAGGCTGAGACACCGGATACGTCAGCCTCACCCAGCAACCCCAAGCCTCCCGCCGATCATCACATGCTGACGCTAACTTGGGAGGCCACCGACGCGAACAACGATGCGCTGCAATACTCAATCTATTTTCGCAACGGCAAGAGTGCAGAGTGGATTTTGTTGAAGGATAAGTTGACCGATGCGACGTGGGATTGGGATACGCGGGCGGTTGCCGATGGGCGGTATGAGATCAAGGTGACGGCATCGGATGAGGCGGCGAACCCGCGCGGCATGGGGAAGACCGCCAGCCGGGTGAGCGACCCCGTAGTGGTGGACAATACCGCCCCGGTGGTGGGCGATTTGAAGGCAGTGGCCAAGGGGGCGGCGGCCCATATCGAGCTCCGGGCGGTGGATCGCACCAGCACCATCGCAAGTTTGGAATATTCGGTGGATTCCAGCACGGACTGGCAGAGTGTGCTGCCGTCGGATAATATCGCCGATTCGCCTGATGAGGCGTATAGCTTTGATACCCAGCCTTTGAGCAGCGGCGCTCATCAGATCACGATTCGGGCAAGCGATGCTTACGGCAATCAGGCGCATGAATCGGTGACAATCAATGTCGCGGCGCCAACGGCGATGAAATGAAAGGAATTGAGAGATTGAATCATCGGATCATTGAATCATTACAGAAGAGATTCTTTTAATAATTCAATGATCCGATGAT
>DATAPK010000254.1:0-9438 GCA_036265245.1 Tepidisphaeraceae bacterium
TCGCAATTTGCTTCAGGTGAAGTCGGATCCCACGTATTGCCTGGGCGGGAAGGACATCTTCGTCCAGTATTTGGGTAATGATCCGGCCAACTTTTCCTTTACAACCATCGCGCTGTCCATCGAGCCGGAAGCAAATTGCCCGGACTGCGCCAATCGTGCCAAGGCAGGTTCACGATGCCGAGAATCATAAGGCGTTACATCACTCATGATGCGGCCGGGTGCCCGCTGACCACCAGGTCCGAGCGGCTAACCGATGACGGCGCTGGCAATGTTCGGCTGACCGAGCGACAGTCGGCCCGATACTGCGCAGGGTGCTACCGTGCATCGATTGACCTCACGGAACTGCGCGGCATTTGTGATTCCTGCGGCGTGCGCCAATGTTGTGTTCACTGCGTCAGCCATTGCCAAGTGTGTTCTCGCCGGCTTTGTGGCCATTGCCGCATGGGGTTTGTCGGCGCGCGTGCGTTGACGGTTTGTGCGGTGTGTCATCGCCGCCTCTCGCACCGCCAGATGATCGAAGATCGGATGGCTCTGGATCGGCACGCCTTTGAGCGATGGCAGGCTCATCAACGGATTCTGTACCAGGCCGAGATGCTCAGACTCAACGAGGAGCGCCTGCGCTTGACCGCAGAAGCTCAGGCGGCTCGGCTCGGAACGAACAAGAAGACCGTACTGGGTCATGCCGTAAGCGTCCTTCGCTTTACCGGTGGGAAGGTGTTTGAGTATGTCCGACGCGCACTACCATAATCTGCTGCAGCATCAGGGCTTTACGCGCATCGGCGAGCTTAACTATCGATTGCAACTTTCAATTTGGTGGAATGCGCAAAATTCTATACAAATCCTTTTGATGAAGCTTGGCCCCTCCGTGCTGCTCAAGGGCGAACGAAGCTACTATCTGCAAAGCAGCGCCGATCGCGAGACCTGGGCCCGCGATATTGGGCCACTGCATGATTATCTGGAGACACACTTTCCCGAGATTCGCATCGCTTTTGCACATTTCCGGGACGTTCCTGCATCGCTCGCCCAGCGGGAAGCAGAGCGCGAATTAATTGCCGAAGCGCCAACAAGGCCGTTACCTACTCTTGAAACAATTCAGCATTTGCAGCAGCAGTTGAATGCCGCCCAGCGCGATGCGGATGCGATGGCACGGCTTTTAAGTCTTTCGCGACGACCAGGCGACCTTCTCAGCGGATACGTTCAGCAACAATCCAGAGGGACGCAACCGCAAATCATAACCCGCGAGCAGGACCTGCAGCGCGAGAAACGACGATACGAACTGCTCAAGCACCTCCAGCGCGAATACCAGCGCAAGGGTTCGGCGGCAATCTTTACCTTCAGCATCAGCTCCAATCTTCAAATGGTCGATCGCCATGAGCGGTTCGGGGACGCACTGGCCTCGGTTACCAAGGAGCTCAAAGACTATGACCGGTTTCAGATCAAGCAAAAGTTGCAAGGGGCGCGACTCAAGATTCAGGTAACTCCCGCTCGCCAGCCAGTCATCACGTGGATCGAGCAATGGTTGGGCGGTGCCCTTTCACCGGAACAGCTTGGGCGACTGCGCCTTCCCGATGGATGCCCCAATGACTTTATTTCGGCCTCCGGCGAGCATGTGATCCTCACGCCCGATGAACCAATCATGGTCGATGGTGTCACGAGGCAACCGCCCAAGCACGTTGCGGCACACACACTCCGCTCGATGCTCAACCGCCTTGACGAAGCCGAATCGGGCTCACAAAGCGATAAGCCAGACCAAGCTACTCCGGAATGCATGCCGCTCTTGATCGGGAAGCGCGTCGACAGAAACGGATTAGTCCAGGGTCCCGCCATATTTCCGCTGAAAAGCGCCGGGCATACGATTGTCTCCGGGACGACCGGTTCAGGAAAAAGCTTCCTGGCGAGGGTGTTACTGGAGGAGGCTTCGCGACATAAGTCGCTGAAGATCCTCATAATAGATCCTCGCAATCAGTTCTCCGGCTTGCTCGTGCCCGAAGATCGGCCTGCGATTCTGGCACGCTATGAGCAATTTGCGCTGCGGCCACAGGATGCACGCGGCTTTGAATTCCAATACATTGCTCCCGCGTCCGGTATCACCCCGGGCCTGCCGGCCAACTTGGCATCTCTGTCTCGGGGCCGAACCATTGTCAGTTTCAAGTCTGTTGACGAAGCGCAGCGTTGTTCACTCTCCGCCGATATCCTGACGGCCGCCTTTGATACATTCGCTGTCGGCGAGTCGGAACATCCACGTCTGTTGATCGCGATTGATGAAGCGCACCTGCTAACGCGTCGGCGCGTCGGCAAGTCCGCCGCCGGTGCCGCGGCCCAAGCGGAGCAGGCAATGGACAGAATCGCGAGGGAAGGCCGCAAATACGGGATCATGCTTCTGCTTATCACGCAGACCTTCAAGTCCTTCTCTCAAGAACTTGCAAGCCTACGGCAGCTTACCGCCACGAAGGTTTTTTTGCGAAACAGCGATTTGGAACTGGAGTATGCCGCCGACATTATCCCGGATTCGCGCGAATTAGTTCACTTGCCAACTGCGACTGCGATTATTCACAACGCGATCTGGGGAACCCAGCGTTTCTGCATCCGGCCACCGCTCTCCAAGGTCTGCGAACTATCCGATGAACAAGTTCGACGCATCCTCAATGCAGATTCTCACGCCGCTTCAATCTCCCCCGAGGCGAGGTCATTGCTGGTCATCATAAAACACCATGCGGCTCAATCGGCATCTCCGCTCAACATTACGCAGCTTGCTGAGAAAGCAAATCTCACCAGCCGCCGCAAGTTGCAAGGATTGATCGCGGAATTGGAGCAGGCTTATGAGATTCGGACACATCATCTGCCCGATCGGGGCAATCCTCGCGTGGTCGAATTGCTCGGATGATCACGCGGACAGCCGCAGGAAGTCCGGGTTAATCTCATCGCATGGTATGATCCGATTCTTCGCTGCCGTGGCCAGAATGCGGCCAACCCCTTCAGGCGTTACATGATTGTGCGCACCGGCTTCGCGCCAAGACAAAACCGTGCAGATGGCTTCGAGCGCTCCTCCGTACCAGCGGACACCCCGGTGGAGCATCTCTTGGCCGCAGGCTCCCAGCTCTGTGGGTAGCGATGCGATTTGATTGTGCTCGTTTCGGTGAGGGGCGCGCTGAGCTCGTGCGTACACTTCTTCGAACAACAATTGCGTGGACGCGAACATCGTGGCGCCCCATTGAGCATATGCGTTTTGGTGCAGCGACAGCAGCAGAAGGCGATCGATTGCCGAACGCTCCAGCCGAAGTTCGTTCTCCAATGCTCGAAACGCCGCTTCCTCAAGAAGGCGATTGAAGGGCACACCTTGTTTGAGCAGGATCGGCCGCACACCTTCGTTAGCGCTGGACGACCACATATCGGGATTCATCTTGCACTCGCGGCTTCGATAGCAGATCACCAGCCGATGGTCCTTGGTTTCCAGCATGATCCGCGTTCCCATCGAGCAACTGGCGGGAGAGGGAATACGCGGTTCCGTGATTTGATCGACAAATTGCCTGAGCGGCTCAAACCGTGAATCGTAGCGTGCTAGGGGCTCGGCGTACGCCGCCGCTGTATAGAAATCATAGTGTGAATCGGCAAGCCAGATTCTCAGTCGTTCGAAGGTATCATCATCGAAGTTTTGGACGAGCTCAATCTTCACCGGCGCAAACTGCCGTGCATTGACGATCGTCTTCCCTGCGGGCGTCGCCCGCGCAACAATGTCGCACGCTTCCTTGACCAACGGCATCAGTGCCGGAGGCATCGAGAAGTCGTCGTTGACATGATGGCACTCAACGTCATCCAGCGCGATTCCGCCTGGAAACGATTCCGCAACATACGTCTTGGTTAGAAGCGCCCCAAAACGAAAGGGCTCTTGTCGAAGTGCGGTTGGACGATGCGCCTGGATGAGATTGCGGACGGCATCCACCTTCCCATTCACCAATCCCTCCAGCACGATTTGCCACTCCGAAGGCTGGACGAGATCGATTTCTGGGCGGCCCGATTCTGGAATCAGCGCGAAGGTGATGTTTCCCCAGGGAAGCTCTTGAGGATTGATCGAGATCGACAGATTCTTATCGCCGTGATGCCGAATCCCAACGATGCATCGGTGAAGCAATCCGATGCTCTCGTCGCCCCGAGGCAATGGCTTGTTCAGGTAATTCTTGATTAGGTTCCATGCTGAGTGGAACACTTCCGATGGTAGATGGCAACTTTCTGAATCGTACTCAATCTCGCTCACGGAGGGAGCCGCGTACATTCTGATGCGGTATTCCAAGAGGAGTGCCGCGAGCAGGTGCCATTTCTGACTCCCGGATACCAGGCCCTTAGCACCGTCAGGCACGGAGACGCCAAACCTCGTCAATTTCAATCGATCGCCGGCAAGTTCTAAAACGACATGCAGTTTGATCCGTGCTTCATTCTCCAACTGGCCCACCTTTCATAAGTGATACCAGATTATTGCGTCTCAAGATGATGCAACAACGAGAATCTCTAACGATCGCTGGCTCATCCCTCCTACACGCGAGAAAACAGGAAGATTATTTCGTCTATCCGGCATTATCCGGCTAGACAGTCGTTCCACCGTTACCAAATCGCTTGTTCAATTCGTGGGCAGAAAGATAAACCCTTTAGGAGTGAAGATGACGGCATTGACAAAGTCTTCCGCAGAAATCAAGGCAGCTCATCTGCTCGATCAAGCACGACAAAAGCTCGGTCTGACGCAAGATCAAATTGCGACGGCCGTGGGCGTGCCGCGCAGCACCTTTGCCCGCCGCCTTAGTGTCCATGGAAGCATCCCGAAACGATGGCTTCCTCACGCCATTGACTGGCTCGCTCGATCCCTGGGCCTGGAGGCACGGCAAGTTGAACAGTATGTCCATTCGAGGTCGGCCGGCCCCATCGCGCTGCTTGAGCTGAATTCAACTCGCTACTATCAGTTCGAGGAACATACACCCCGCCAGATCGCCGCGACGTTGATCCACCGCTTGGAGAACGCAACCGTCACCATCTTCTCACCAGTCATTCCGCCGTCGTTCTTGCTAACGAAGCAAGTCCGAGACGTACTCGGTGAAAATAGCAATTCCATTCAGGACGACTCCACTTGCCTTGAACAGGCGCGGCAGATGCACACAACAATCGCCCGGCACATCTGGTTGTATCCAGAGCAGCTACCGGCTCGCTGGGAGCTAATCGTGCCGGAACGAACGATTGCGGCAATGAGCAACATCGACGGTCCTTTTAGCGGCGTAACCTTCGAGGCGATGACGGAACTGACTGAGATCTGGCATCACGACTTTGCGGGCGAACGCAAGCTGGCGATTCGCGTGCTTCCCGAATGTCCGGAAGCATCATCCATCATACGGCACTTTGCCGAGGCGCGCACGGTAATCTTCATCAACCGCGATTACCGCTGGAAAGAAATCTGCGATTCGAGGCAGGTCCAAGTGACGTCTGTCAACGGCCAAGGTGCGGGTGACGCTCTGAGATGGGACTTGGACATCATCGATCTTGCGCGGCGCATATGCGACGACGAGCCCCCAAGCCGGCGCGTGGCACCAATGCTTGGGAATTTGCGAGATTATCGCCAAGTAGCAATTGAACTCCGAACTCACCAGCCGCGACTCGCGGCATGACCATCAGAAGGAGAAAGATCATGACACTGACCACGCCGTCCAATCGAGATGCTGCCACGAGCAACATTCAAGACCAGGCTGGAGTGCTTTCGGCAGTCGACCAGAATATGCCGCCGCGCTGGCGTATGCTGGTCCTAGACGGCACTAACATCGTACGCTCATGTGGAACGAACTTTAGTCTGGGCGTAGCGGTTCTTCTTGGGATGGCTACCGAGGCGCTCCATCATGCGGATGACATGCTGATGGTTTTCGACGCGAACACCAGATATGTGCTCAACCATAACCTAAAGCTGCCACAATATACACGCGTTTGGTTAATCAGCACCGCCATCACGTGGTGCAGTGCACCGGCGGGACCCGCGCTGACGATATCATTCTTGCGGAAGCTGATTATACATGTGGCGCCGTTGTCTCGAATGATCTATTCCGAGACTTTAGCAAAACCTATTCCTGGCTGGCTGACGCAGACCGTACGCTTCATTACACCGTGTTAGGGATCATGTGTGGGTTGGAAATTGGCGTCGAAATCTACCTTGCGACCTCTGGAAAGGCGTGCATGTGTTAGAAGATCAGCTTCAATCCCTGAACCGATCAATGGCGAAGGCCGCGTGAGCGGGACCGCGTAGCAATAGCACTCAAACGGTCCAGACGCAATCCTTATGGTCGATTGTACGAGCATCGCCGAAGCGCATGTGCCATACAATCTGCCACCGTCCACCGCCGAGCGAGAAATGAGAAAAGTATTGCGGGAACGGGAATCGCGTTGGCTTTGAAGTATGTTCAATGCATCATGCAATCGAACGCCCCGCCATCTAGTTCGACACTGGTACCGTCGACGGTGCTGCCCGGTTCTCACCAGGAAGTCTGTCCGGATGTTCTGACTGAACAAGAGGCGGCCAAATATCTGCGTCTTGACCTTATTGACGTGGAGAATCCCGCCGGCGCTTTGAATTACTACCGACGCAAAGGCCTCTTGCGGGGGACGCAAATCGGCAAGTGCGTGCGTTATCGCCGTATCGAGCTAGAGCGGTTTCTTGATCGGATCACCGAACGAAATCCCCGCTGATTATCCTGCCGTTCACATGTGGATAACCAGCAGCTCGTGTGAATGCATCAACTTGCATTGCATGAGATAATGTATTCAGAAAATCGTTCCTTCTCAGACCTAATTTATGCAATCGAAAGGAGGTGAACTATGGCCCGGGCCATCGTTGTTTTTGCCAGCAGCAATGGCCGGTACTGGCAGGCGAACTGGCGAAATGAATACGGCGAGCGGTTCAAGCGATCACTCGGGCCCAAATCCGAGTTGTCCAAACGGCAGGCGCGCAAGCTATGCCAGAAAATCGCCAACGAACTGAATAACGCCACCGTGCGGGTCGATCCCCGCGAAGTGCCTCCATTGAAGTCGCACTTGGAGCGGTATATCACCAGCCGCACTGACTTGAGCGCTGGCTCGATCTATTTGCACAAACTGACTCAGCGATATCTCACGGCGCACTTTGGTGATTGGATACGCATCGACCGGATTGCCCGTGTCAGTGCACGTGAGTGGCTGACGACGCTGTCAGCCGGCAAGTTCTCGGCGTCGGGCCCGGTGGCACCAGCCACTGCCCGAGGTCATCTCATCAACGCCAAAGCGATGTTTCAGCGCGCGGTTGATGATGAGTTGATCGCGATCAATCCTTTTGATCGGCTGTCCGTTTCAGTTCCGAAAGTTACCAAGGATTGGCACTACGTCACGATGGATGAGTTTGAAAAGTTGCTTTCCGCCAGCCCCACTGTGGGATGGAAGGCACTAATCGCACTATGCCGCCTGGCAGGATTGCGTCGTGGTGAGGCGATGGAATTGCGCTGGCCGGCTGTGAACTGGAGCCAGTCTCGTATAACTGTTATTGCTACGAAGACCCAGCGTCACGGAAATGCTAAACGCATCGTGCCGATGAATCCGCGTCTCCGAGAGATACTTCAGGAGGCGTTTGATCAATCCACTGACCAACATGGCCGGGTTTGCGGAGTGAGCCGATTCTGCTTGTGGCGAAACTTCACGGTCATTCGTCGCCATGCGGAACTCCCTGCTTGGGAAGACGCCTTCCAGGTAATGCGCCGAAATTGCGAAACCGACTGGGCGCAGAAGTTTCCGCAATACGTCGTCAGCGAATGGTTGGGCCACGACATCAGGGTCAGCGCCGAATTTTACTTGTCAGTTCCCGAAGACCTCTACGCGAAGGCAGCCGATAGCTAGGTCGTAAGCAGTTCTGAACCAGTCCGGCCCCAATCGGCCCCAAAATTGGCCCCAAAACCACCAGATACGTCGTAGGACACAAAGAGCCGAGTTCATAAACTCGGCTCTTCTTTCGTCTTATGGGAATCGGGGCGACAAGATTTGAACTTGCGACCTCTAGACCCCCAGTCTAGCGCTCTAAACCAAGCTGAGCTACGCCCCGTACATTGAGTACGTTTCAATACCGTATCACCTCGCCGCTGGAATCGCAATCTCACAGTGATATCCTGCCGGATATGAAAGTTTTGTTGATTGGAAATGGCGGTCGCGAGCACGCGTTGGCGTGGAAATTGGCGGATTCGCCGCGGGTTACGCAGCTTTATGCCCTGCCGGGCAATCCGGGGATCGCACAGCTTGCGGAGATCGTGCCGGGCTCGGTCATGGAGTTCGGCAAGATCGAGAAGTTCGTCAAAGAACAGAAGATCGACCTGGTTGTCATCGGGCCGGAAGATCCGCTGGCGGCGGGGCTCGCGGATCGCATCATCTCGATGGGCGTGAAAGTTTTCGGGCCGTCCAAGCAGGCGGCGCAGCTTGAGGCGGCCAAATGGTTCGCCAAGGAATTGATGCGTCACCAGGCCGTCCCCACCGCCGAGGCGCGTGCGTTCACCGATCCCGATGCGGCCGATGAATATATTCGTGTGCGAGATGAACCTGTTGTCGTAAAAGCGGCCGGCCTAGCAAAGGGCAAAGGCGTCTCCATTTGCTATCGCCCCGCCGACGCACACGCTGTCATCGACTCGATCATGCGGAAAAAAATCTTCGGGGAGGCAGGCGACAAACTCGTCATCGAAGAAATGTTGCAGGGCCCCGAGTGCTCGATCCTCGCGTTCGTCGATCGCAAAGATATTTATGTCATGGAGCCCGCGCAGGATCACAAGCCGGTTGAAGACGGCGACCTTGGCCCGATGACCGGCGGGATGGGCGCGTACACCCCCACGCCGGTGATGACCGATGAGATCATGCGTCAGGTCGAGCGAACGATTCTCATTCCCGTTCTCGACGGACTCGTGCGCGAAGGGATCGAATACAAAGGCATCCTTTACGCCGGCCTGATGCTGACTCCCAACGGGCCGAAGGTTTTGGAATTTAACTGTCGTTTCGGCGATCCGGAAACTCAGCCTTTGATGATGCGCCTCCAGAGCGATCTCGCCGAGGTGATGCTCGCGGTGGCCGACGGAAAGCTCGCCGACATCCAGCTCAAATGGGATCCCCGCCCCGCGATTTGCGTTGTCGCGACAAGCAAAGGCTATCCCGGCAAATATCAAACGGGCGTGCCGATCAGCGGCATCGAAGATGCCGACGCGATGCCCGACATCAAAGTCTTCCACAGCGGCACAGCGAAGCGCGACTCGCAACTGGTGACGGACGGCGGGCGCGTGCTGGGTGTCACCGCGCTGGGCGACACGATCGCCGACGCACGGCATCGCGCGTACGCGGCGATGGAGAAGATTCGTTTTGAAGGGATGCATTACCGGAAGGACATCGCTCATCAGGCGATGCGAGCGGGATGAT
>DATAPK010000255.1:0-4321 GCA_036265245.1 Tepidisphaeraceae bacterium
GGATCGCGGCAAGGATGAAGATCGGAAAGACTGTGCCCACGTGGCGCCCGTAGGTGGTTACTCTGCTGAGCGAAATAATCAGCACCAGCGTCGCCCATAGCGCATAAACAGAAGGAAGCTTGAACCAACTCACCGCGCACAACATCAGTGCGCCGGCGGCGATCAGCAGATGGAAGTTTGTGGCAACACTGTAGTTCCCGGAAACAAGCTGCCCGAAAGTCGCGCTTTTCAGAGATAGAATCGCCTCTCGAACATGCCTCCAGGAATTGGCGCTACCCCACTCATTGGTTAACTGCGTCGTCATGTAAGCCATCGGATCATGAAATCGAATGGCCAGGTAAGCCATGAAGCCACCAATCCCCATCAGTGCGATCGGAATGGAGGCCCCCTGTCGCAGACGAGAAAAGCGAGAAGATCGATCCGGCTGGGAGAACGCGACGAATGCAAGAGAGACCGCCGTTGCAGAGCCGACCAGGCGGGTTGCACCCGCTGCCGCCGCACAAACACCCGCCATCAACCACCATTTGCGATGCGCGCAATAAAATGCTCCAATCGCGCACAGCAACATCAGGGATTCGCTGTACATCGCACCAAAAAAGAAAGAGAACGGCCAGACACATATGAGCACGATGGTCCGCCGGGCGATTTCCTCGCCGCGCTCGCCGGGAAATAGGCGGCACACCAGTGCGAAAAGCAAAAGCATTGCCCCGGCAAATGCCAGATTCGCCACCAGCAGGCCGGCGACGTGAATGTCATGGACGACGAACGATACTGCTCGAACGAGCAACGGATAAAGCGGCAAGAATCCCGCGTTGTGCCGAACCGAAGCATCGCCGTCTGCATCGGTATACCCATGCTCTGCGATGCGCGCATACCATCGAGCATCCCACTGAACCCAGCGATCGAGAAACATATTCCCGGGGATCGCGGTTGTGCCGGGTGACGCGGCAGCATCAAATGTGGTGCCCAGATAGACCAGCAACCAAAGTCCCAGCCTGCTGACCAGAACGATGCAGAGGATCGTCAGAAAAGTCGTACGCTCATCAATAGGTTTCTGTTGCTGCGCAGGAAGCAGCGCGGGCGGCTCGGTCATTTCATAAGACGCTTGAGACATATCCAATCACGGCCAGGCTTTGCCGTTCTTTCTTGATCCGCAGATATGCACTTTCATGCCGAGCGCATCCGCCATGGCTGCTTTGACGAGCATGGCGCGATCGGCTTCTTCGGCGCTGTTGGCATAGACGACCTGAATGTGATTCGCCTTGTGCCGCGCCATCATTTGATCGCGCGAGACGCCGTAGGTGACGGCGTGCATGATCGGCCATTGAGGCGTCGTCGAATTCCAGCGGCGTTGCGTCTCTTCGAGCGGAAGCTCGACGACCCCGGCGCGGCCGAGGTCCATTTTAAGTTCGCCGTGTTCCATAAAGATGCGGCTCCAGACAATCTCGCCGGGCTTGCTGATCCCTTTGATCGTGCCGCCGCCCAGACGGAAATACATCGCCGGCTGACGCTCGCTGGTGACACCCGCCCAGCCGTCGATCAGATGCGATGGTGGAACCGAGCCGGAAATTTCGAAGACCCAGACATATTCTTTCACCGTGCCGGATCGATCGGGATCGCCCCAGCGAAGATCGTGAAGCGTATTTTCGACAGGCTGGCCCATCGCTTTGTGCACGCGATAGCTCATCAAACCATCGAGCCCTGCACATTCATCGACTTCATTAAAATGCGGCAGCGGCTGCCCTTCGTAAAGCACGCGAGAGCCGTCGCGAGATTTCACCGGCGGGCGATTTGAATCGTTGAGCGTCCCTTCAACCAGATCCGAAGCGGCGATCAGATCCTTCAGTCCCTGCTGATACTGAATGCCGATCGTGGCGCAGCCGAAATCATCGGCGATGCGCACGGCGGCGACGTACATCTTGCATTGCTGGTGAATTTGGTCGTCGGTCAGATCGTTTTCAAAATTCGAGCCGGTCTTAAATGTCGCGCCGCGTTCTTCCATCCAGCGGCGGACTTCGCGGGCCTCATCGTCGCTGACCTGAGTGGATTCATAGTAAAGAGCGGATTGACTCAGGCGTTCTTTGTAAACGCCGGTGGGATTGAGCAATTCATCGGGGATGATGGCGTTGAACATGCCCATGCACCCTTCATCGAAGACGCCCATGATCGCTTTTTCGCGCTGCAATTGTTCCGCCAGCGCAACGCCGAGCTTGCTTTCCGGCCCGCGCACTTTGATTTTTTTGAACTTGGTCACATGCGGCGTTTTGTGCTTGGCGGAACCAGTCTTGAGCCAGTCTTTGAGATAGTCGAGGAAAAATTTATCGGAAAAATTCTCGCTCCAGATGGTGGAGTATTTGACGCCGGCCTTGGTGAGCGAGCCGTTGAGATTCAGCATGCCGACCAAACCCGGCCACGTGCCGGACCAGTTAGCGACGGTGAGGATCGGGCCCTTGTGCGAAATCAGGCCGGGCAAAACGTGATGCGAATATTGCCAGACGGATTCGGCGATAATCAGCGGCGCCTTGGGGTCGATGCCGCGGAAAACGTGCATGCCTTCTTTTTGCGACTGAATGAAGCCGTGGCCCTGCTCTTCCTTGTAAGAATGGGCGCGAACCAGCTCATATCCCATCTTTTTGATGACGTCCTTCAACGCGGATTCCATCTTCGCCTGCTCAGGCCAGCACTTTTGATTGGCGCTGAGGCGAAGATCGCCGTTGGCGATCAGTTGAATCTGTTTCTTGCCAAGCTTTGGCGGTTTAGTCTGGGCTGGGATGTCATAAGAAGGCATCGCATCTCCGATGTTAAGATTCGGTTAACGCAGGGTTGAGTGCATGATACGCAACAGGCGGTCACTCCACCAGTTTTGCCTGATAAGTTCGCATCAGGCCGGCGCGACTGATCAGGCCGATCACCTTTCCCGGCGATTGCGACAGGCAGACGGGCAGATGATCGACCTCGTGGCGAGAAAAGACATCCAGGGCCGAGGCGAGATCATCGCTGCTGCGCAGGAAAGGAATATCGGTTCGCATCACGTCGCCCACCAAAAGCAGCGGCACGGCTTCGCGTTGCATGAGGGCGACGTTGATGTCATCTTCGGTGAGCATGCCGATGTAATAGCCTTGTTTGTCGAGAATTGGAAAATTGGATGTGCTTAATTGGGCGCTGAGGTCGATGGCGCGCTGAAGCGGATCGTCCGGGGCCAGTGCGGAGGCGGGTTCAAGCGACACCTGCTCGACGCTCATTCGCCGCAGCAGGATTTGATCGCTGCTTCCGCCCGTGTGGATGCCGCGTTCACGCAACGTCATGGTGTAGATCGACTCGGAGAATACTCGCCTCGCCATGCCGGTTGCAGAAATCGACGCAAGCATGGCCGGCAGCGCAAGCCTGTAGTCACCGGCAAGATCAAGCAGAATGAGAATTGCGGTAAGGGGCGCATGGATGACGGCGGCCAGAACGGCGCCCATGCCCAGCAGTGCATAAACACCCGGCTGGGAGATGGCGGAACTGCCGTGATCCTTCAGCAGCATTCCCATCAATCCACCGGTGACCGCGCCTAAAAACAGCGCCGGCGCGATGATCCCGCCGCTGCCGCCGCTGCCGATGGAGAGGCAGGTGCCGACGATTTTGGCGATACAGAGGAAGGCGAGCAGGCCCAGCAGATAGCCGCGCGATTGCGAGATGTAAAAATGATCCGTGAAAAGTTGTTGGATAAAGCCATAACCATCGCCAAAGAAAGCGGGCATCGGGTAACGTTCGTGGCCAATGGGCTTGGGCTGATGCAGCGCCAGCCAGCCGAAGATCATAATGTAAAGCACCCCCATCGCGCCCAACAGTGCCCCGCCCAGCGCGGGCCTGGCGAATCGCGGCAAGCTCATCTTCTCAAAAAAATGCTCCGCCCGCCGCATCAAAAGCGTCAGGGCGACCGCGACGATGCCGCAAATAATTCCAAGCAGAATGAAGCTGGGCATCTGTTGCCATTGCGTTTCGATCTGCATTTTCGGAATGTTGAAAATGGCCAGCGCCGGTTGATGCAATCGGTGATAGAGGCCCTGCGTCGTCACGTTCGCAATCACCGACGCAATAATCACCGGCGTGATCGTGCGCAGCGAAAAATCGAGGAGAATCACTTCCAGCGTGAAGAGTAATCCGCCCATCGGCGAATTAAAAATCGCGCTGATGCCCGCCGCCGTGCCGCAGCCGATGATGAGCGGCATCTGCGATCGCGTTAACCGAAAAAACTGCCCGATGCCCGACGCGATGCCCGCGCCGATCTGCACGATCGGCCCTTCAGCTCCGCACGATCCACCCGAGCCGATCGTCA
>DATAPK010000256.1:0-10589 GCA_036265245.1 Tepidisphaeraceae bacterium
AACCTTTCCGTCGAACAAAAAAGTTACCCTCTAATGAGATGACCCCCGAAACCCTCACCCACCACCTCACCACCCTCCCCGCCGTCACCCCCATCCACTCCGACGCCCACACCTTCTTCTTCCGCGACCCCGACCGCAAAATGCCTTTCGCCACCATCGTCACCAGCGACGCCTTCGACCAAGCCTCCAACCTCAATCGCCCCAGCGCCTTCCGCCTGAACCTCAGCGTCAGCAAAGCCACCTACCGCCACCTCTTCGGCCCGCCCCCGCCCTTCCCCGCCACCGGCGGCATCATCAACACCGGCCACGACTTCACCGCCCTCGACCAGCTCCTCCCCCACCCCCTCTACGCCGCCATGTCCTGGATCTGCATCCTCAACCCCAGCCACCAAACCTTCCAAAAAACCCTCCAACCTCTTCTCGCCGAAGCCTACGATCTAGCCGCCCCTAAGCAAACGAAATCGAAATCCGAGGGTGAGCCATAACCTCCGTGAACCATGACACGAGTTCGCAAAATAATTCTGTTAGCCGCAATTCTAGTTCTTGCAGCTTTCGTCTGGATCGCATACGGAATAATCCACACCGTGCAACACATTCCTGAAGCATACGCCGCATGGGATACAGGCACCCTGCTTGTCGAATACATGAAAACGCATGAAAACCATTGGCCGACATCCTGGGATAATCTGCTCACCGTTATGGATTCTGACGCGGGACATAAAATCCTGCTTCGAGGCGCAGGAGCCGGCGATCAAAAATATGCCCAATCCCTTCGTGACAAAGCCTCTGTGGATTGGAGTTTTGATCCAGCGCACAATGACCTGCGCAACCCAGTAACACTTCTAAATGGAGGCTCGTTCTCAGTGCTATGGCAAGGTGCCGATCCCAACGAAATGGTACACACATATTTAAGAGAGCAAGCCAGCACACAACCAACTGAGGCACGATAAAACCAAATAACAAGAGAACAGCCGCAATGAACCAACGCGTAAAAGAATGGACTGCGTCCTTCGGTTGCCCAGTCATCGCTACCAATAATTGACAAGCCACATGATGCAATTGAAAATCGCCCTCATTACATTTCTCATGCAATGGCTCAAATAGCAGAGGGCAAAATGAGTTCCTGGCTTCGTCTAACGCTTATCACGATGTCCGTCGGCGGCGGTTTCACAGGACTCGTCATCACCCTACAGATGCTATTTTCACCACAAGTCAACTCGCCCCCATTGGCCATCATCTGCACCATATTTATCTTGCTCTACCTCTTCGTCCTCATCAGCGGCCTTCTGTTCGTTCATAACCCACAGCGAGTCATGCCTCTCGCCGTTGCACTGGTGCTCCAGATTCCCATCGTGTCGTCTCCGATCCTCAGCTTTCAATTCGTGGCGGGCTGTATGATGGGCGGCGGCGTAACTGAAGCCGGGCCGTTCGGCGGAGTAAAAATCGGCGCCGATTGGCAATTCAATGTGCTTCGGGCTCTTCCCTGGGGTGTCGGAATCAACGTCATTCCGCTGATTCTCTTTTTTGCATTGGCTTGGTCCGTCAGCCGTCAACATCGTCGCCAACAAGCAGTACCATCAATGCAAATGGAACCTGTCACAAAATAAGTCACGGCGCTGCTATCAAGTCGTTTTCGGTTATGCAATCAAAGCCAGCCTTCGTTATAATCCCACCATGACCCTCGACCACTTCCAAACCACTATCCGCGCCTTCCAGCGCCGCACCCCTTTCAAATCCTACGTCGTCGAATTGGTCAGCGGCGATCGCGTCACCGTCGATCATCCCGAGGCCCTCGTCCTCCGCGCCGGCGTCGGTGTTTACGTCAACGCATCCGGCGCTCCATCCATTTTCGACCACGAAGGCGTCAGCCAAATCTTCGCCGAATCCGGCGAATCCGCTGCCGCATGACCAAGCAAACTGCGCTTCCTGTTTTTATCCTTCGGATTTCGTCATTCATTGGTCATTCTGGTTTGGTCATTCGGATTTCCCCCACTTCAGTTCCTCCCCCCATCCGTCCGATAATACCTCCAGCAGTATGTCTAAATCCCGAAAAGCCAAGACCGTGACCGTTCGCAAGCCCCGTGATCCGCAGCGACGAAACGCCGTCCAGCGGTTCTTTACCCACTTTTTCTTCGCCTGCGTTTTCGCAGGCCTGCTCGCCTTCGCCGGCTACGCCGCCCGCGATTACGTCACCCGCACCGTCGCCTTTCCCCCCACGCCTCCCAAAGTCGTCCTCCTCAACCGCCCCGCCTGGATGAGCGATCTCCTCGCCGAGCAAATCGTCCGCGCCGCCAAGCCCTTGGGTGCCCACTCCGCCTTCGATCACCAACTCCTCGTCGATATCGACCGCATCCTCCGCGCCAGCCCCTGGATTCGCGAGGTTCGCCAAGTCCGCCGCGCCTATGAAAGCTCCCCCGGCGACACCGTCGAAATCGACTGCGATTACCGCGCCCCCGTCGCCCTCGTCCAATGGAAAGATACCTTCTGGCTCGTCGACGGCGATGGCTACAAGCTCCCCGCCGAGTTCACCGGAGCCCAGCTCCCCCAGGTCATGCTCGGCGCCGATCACAAGATGAATATCCGCCTCATCACCAACGTCCTCTATCCTCCCGCCCCCACCGGCAAAAAATGGCCCGGCAACGACCTCGTCGCCGGCCTCGATCTCGTCAAACTCCTCTACGCCCAACCCTGGGCCGAAGAAGTCAACACCGTCGATGTCCGCAATTATTCCAGCCGCGTCGACGCCAACGACGCCCAACTCGCCCTCGGCACGCGTCACGGCACCACCATCAAATGGGGCCGCCCAATCAACGGTGGAAATGATTTCTTCGTCGAAATCCCCGTCCAGCGAAAAATCGACGTCTTAAAGCGAATCATCACCCAATACGGCCGAATCGACGCCGGACAACCCTGGGTCGACATCCGCCTCGATCAACCCGTCTACCCCAGCCCCGAAGCCCCCGTCGCCAACGGCCAGTAATTCTCAACCCGCACGCCATCGCTTGCGATTTCGCAAATCAATCCACATCGTCTTCCGCTTGCGGTTTAGCAGTTCCGATTTGCTTTCTCCCTCTCGATTGATTGAATAACCTGAAGTGAAATCCCCTCGTGCCCCCCACTCTCCCCTCTTTCCCCCCTTATTCTGCTGGCTTCCCCTCCAACTCCTCCCCCTGATCTTCGCCGCCGCCCGTGTCAAATTGTGGGCCCATTTCCCTGCCACTGGCGAGTCTTTCGCTCTCAGCGAACTGCTCGTCGTACAATTCATCGCCTCTTCCCTCCTCCTCCCGTTTCTCTTCCAATCCCGCCAAACCACGATCGCCCTCATCCTCTCAAGCATTCCAATGATTCTCCTCGCCGCCTTCCTCGCCTCCGCCACCGCGTCGCAGTGCGCACTCGCCATCCTGCATCTAACACTTTGGCTCGCCGCCCTAGGCGTGTGGAGGAAAGTGGCGAATCAATTGAACCTGGAACTCCCCGCCGTCGCCCTCTTAACCACGCTAAATCTAAGTGGAATCGTCCTCACCTACTTCGCCGCCGAATCCGGAAACCCCCACATTTCCAGCCCCTTTTTGATCCCCCTGCTCTGTGCCCTACAAACTCCCCCCACTTCGCTCCACCTGAGCCTTCTGCCCTCCCTCACCATCCTCACCACCGGCCTTCTCGCTCTTCGTGTCACTCTATCCACATCACTTATCCACTAATTTTTCCCCATTTTGTGGATAACTTTCCTCCCCGCGCGCGTCATCGGCGCGAACGTCTCCCAAACTTGAAAAAATTCTGCGCATCTTGCCAAAATACGATTGCCACAAAGTGGAGAATAGTGGTATACACTCCCTGTTGAGTAATGTAAGTGGAACGACACTGACATTCGCAGTTCTTTACGGGCAGCATGAACTCACGATCGATTCCAAGCACCGGATTCTGGTGCCTGCGGATGTGCGTAGAGGGTTGTTGCCTGAAAGAGATGGAGCCGCTTTTTTTATTCTGACCGGCGACAACGGAAGGATCTGGCTCTATCCGGAAAAGATTTATGAAGCGATGGGCGCAGACATTCGACGCAGCTTTTCGCCCGGCGAAGATCAGCTCGACTTCTATCACTCGCACTACTCGCTTGCAGACCGGCTCGAATGGGACAATCAGGGAAGGATTCTACTCCCGGAGATGCTCCTAAAGGAAACAGAAACCGGCAAAGATGTAATTTTAAGTGGTGCGTTCGATCATTTGGAGATTTGGAACAAGGATCATTGGATCGCACATCGGAAGTATTTACGGGAAAAGCGTGCGGAGATTTCCCTCCGGGCGCAGCAGAGAAGTCAGGTAACCGGGTGAGGTAGGGTCGCCATTTCCAAGGGAATGGAAGGCACCTCATAGGGTTTGAAAAACTAAATCAGGCAGTGATTCCAGTCGGCTGGCACGTGGGAAAAGGATGTCCCTTGTCAGGCGCGATGCTCGCGGTGCAAGGATGCCCGTTTGTGCGAGTGATCCGTCTGACAACGCCGCAGGATGAAATCGGCTGGATTAAGGCAGGCATTGCATCACGAGGATCGGGTTGTGTCTCGTGCAAAGCAATGTCGATCGGGCAAACTGTTTGCCGGCCGCTCGGCGTATGGGAATGTGCAACGGAAGGCCTTCCCGCACGCCGGACGGCCGGCAATCAGCCCCGACTCCACCAACCCCACTGTGGGGAAAAGTGGAGACAAACAACTCTAACTCTGAAGGGAAGGTCCAATCCCTGTTTAGCCGCGTCGCTTGCGACGCGTGTCAACTAACGGAACAACGCGATACTGTGGAGTCATCTCACGGACGGGGCCCGCGGCTCTAACGCGGGGGAACGGATTCCCGGCTCTGCCGTATCGTTATGCGTTCTGCAATTTTGAAACAGGCAAACAAGCCCCGAACACTTGGAGAATTATTCCCTTTTGCCTCCCCAAAGGCAAGGAAAATCTTCCATCGATCCGGCCCAATTCGACCACAAGATAAGCACCGTCGAAAGAAACGCCCGTGCTGTCATTCGGGGCCTTCTGAACCCTATCCGTGTTTATCTCTGGTTCCATTTCTTCCCTCCCCCCTTCGCGATAGGCTAACCCGCTGTGGAACTCCCCGATTCCGGCCACGATCCCGTCCTGCTGAATGAAATCCTCGATCATTTATCGCCCGCCCCCGGCGGCGTCATCGTCGATTGCACACTGGGTCGAGCCGGTCACGCCTCTGCCATCGCTCAAAAAATCGGCCCCGGCGGAACCCTCATCGGCCTCGACGCCGACCCCCGCAACCTCGCCTTCGCCCAGCAGCGTCTTGCCGCCGCCCCCTGCCAGGTTCGCCTCTTCCACGCCAACTTCGCCGAGTTGGAAGAGGTCCTGCACACCGCCGCCATTCCCAAAGTAAATGGAATCCTCGCCGACCTCGGCATCTCCACCAATCAACTCTTCGATGAGCAATACGGTTTATCTTTTTCCCAGGAGATGCCGCTCGACATGCGGCTCGATCCCCGATTGGACGAAAACGCCGCTGATTTTCTCCAAAAATCCCGCGAAGAGGACATCGCCAACGTCCTATATGAACTGGCTCAGGAGCGTTATTCGCGAAGAATTGCAAGAAAGATTGTGGATGCAAGACGCATCTCGCCGATCACAACTACAGGAAGGCTTGCCGAGCTGGTTCGGTCAGCAATCCCGACGCGGGGTGGAGCACCGCAGCGTATCGATCCCGCCACCCGAACGTTCATGGCCCTTCGGATGAAGGTCAACCGTGAACTCGAAAACCTCGAAGCCCTGCTCACCCAGGCACCGAAGTTTTTGCAGGCTGGCGGTCGAATCGCCGTGATCAGCTTCCACTCAATGGAAGATCGCATCGTCAAGCAGGCGTTTCGGTCGGCGGAGCAGACCGGGCTGTTGAAAAACATCACCAAAAAGCCCCTCACTCCGACCGATTCCGAAGAAGCCCGCAACCCACGATCCCGATCCGCCAAACTCCGCGTAGCAGAAAAGACGTAGTAACGGAGTCGCCCATGACGCGAGAAACAAAAATCGGCCTGCTGGTCGGACTGGCATTCATCATCGTGATCGGAATTCTGCTGTCGGATAATCTGACGCGATCGACCGAACCGCCGCAGGCGACGCTCGCGGGTGAAGGGAATACGGTTCGCTCCGCCGTCGCCGCCCCCGGCGCTTCCAACAATCCGCCGATCCTCAACACCGTGACGCCCACCGCCGTCAGCCCGCGTCAAACCGTGCCGACCCCGACCGATCTCGCTCCAAAGGTTCAGCCGGTTCAACCCGTGCAGGTCGCCGTCGGCGGCCCAACCGCTCTGCAGGCCCCCGCCCAGCGAACCGCACCAGCCTTCGCTGACGACTCCGCTCCCACAATCACCAAAGCGCCGCAAATCCCCGCGTCGCCCGAGCAAACTCAAGTCGCTACCGCCGACAACAGAAACGAAGGCGCCAGCGATCTTCGCTCCGCCGCCAAGCAGCAAGGCGAAGAGATCATCGACGTCGGCGGCACGCAAACCAATCCGGTCAAATCCGTCGTCGCTTCCAACGGCATGAAGCAATACCCCGCCGTCGAAGGCGACAGCGTCTCCAAGATGGCGACCAAGTTTTTCGGCTCCAACACCCGCGCCAACCGCGACGCCATCATCAACGCCAACCCCACTCTCAAACAAGACCCCAACAAACTCCTGGTTGGACACACATATAACATCCCCGCCTCCACCGGCGGTGCCACTTCAGTGGCCCTGTCTTCTCCCGCACCAACAGCAACACCAACCCCCGCACAATCCGCTCAACCCACACCCGCTCCGGCCCAAGCCTCCTCCGACACCTGGTACACCGTAAAAGAAGGCGACAGCCTCTGGAAAATCGCCACCGAACAATGCGGCAGCGCCAACGCCATCGCCACCATCCGCGAAATGAACAAAGACACCTTAAAGGGCGATACCGTCGTCCTGAACATGAAGCTCCGTCTCCCAAACAAAGTCGCGTCAGCGAACTAAGGACTGAGTGCTGAGGACTGAGGACTGAGTGAATTCTTTTTACTCAGTCCTCAGTCCTCAGTCCTCAGCACTATCTGTGCTTAAGCTCCTCCTCTGCATCTTCTGCACCACCCTGCTGGGCGCCACGCTCCTGCAGCTTCGCCAGCAGCGACTGGAACTAAACTTCCAAACCAATCGCCTGCACAACGAGATCGCCCAGAGCCAGTCGAAGCTCTGGAATCAGCAATTGCAGATCGCCGTCTACACCGCCCCGAATGCGATCTCCGAAACCGTCGGCAAACGCGATGTAAAAATGGTCCCCCGCACCCCACTGCCCGCCCAGAAATCCAACTGGACCGACGCCTCCATCGACCCCGCCGCGGAATAAATCCGACATAGAATCTCCAGAAGATTAGTCACAGAGTCACAGAGTCACAGAGTCACAGAGAACACTAAGCATGGAGTGATATCAAATCAATATCTTCGCATTTTCTCTGTGCTCTTTGTGCCTCTGTGGCCAATATTTTTTGAGTGCCAGAATTAGTGAGATGGCATTTGCTCGGCACGCAACCCAGATCGATTTTCCCACCACCCCCAAAGCGTCCACTCTTTTTTCACATTCGCCTCCGCCGCAAATAAAAAGCTCGCCACCCATCCCACAACAAAAACCAGCAGATGCGCAACCACGCCGACCATCACGCTCGGCCACATATAATTCCACGGAAGATGCAAGATCGGCTGCTTCCCGCCCGTCAACGTCGCCCACGTCGTAAAGATTAGCGCCACCACAATCCCAATCCAAAGCCCCTTCCGATTTGCCCGCCTGCTCAAAAACGCCAGCAAAAACATTCCCGCCAACCCCGCCGACACAATCGCTGTCGCCGCATAATAAAGCGTCAGCGCGTTATCCCCTTTCTTTGCAATGAACAATCCAATCCCCACCGCGATCGCTCCGCAAACCGCAACGCTGATCTTCCCCGCCAGCAACCGCGTCGCATCCGTCGATTCCGGAAACATCTTCCGAAAATAATCCTCGACAAACACCGCCGACAGACAGTTCAGATCCGACGAAGTCGTCGACATCGCCGCCGAAAAGAACGCCGCCATAAAAATCCCCGCCAGCCCCGCCGGAATTTTCGTCGTCAGAAAATATGGAAACACCTGATCCGTGATGATTTGATGTTTCGCATCATACAAATTGGCCGGCAGCGTTTGATTTGAAAGCTGATAATACGCCCACAGCAGCGTCCCGATCAGCATAAACGCCGTCCACGCCGGCACGCACAAAACCGCCCCCATCGCCACGCCCTTGAGCGCATCGCGGTCCGTCTTGGCCACCAGATACCGCTGCACCAACGTCTGATCCGCCGCGTATTTTTGCAGATACCAAAACGTGCCATAAAGAATCATCACCCAGAAATTGTCATCCGCCGCCAGATTGAAATTGAAATGCCCCAGGCTGAATTTATTTTTCTCGCTCGCCAAATGATACGCCGCCGAAAATCCCCCCGGCATCAGATGAATCAAAACCCCAATCACAACAAACACCCCTGTAATCTTGAGAATCCCCTGCAACACCTCCGTCCAAATCACCGCCTCAAGCCCGCCAATCAGCGTGTAAAGAATCGTCACGCAACCCACGCCAAGAATCACATGAAATTTATCCCACCCCGTCATCCCGCAAATCGCGATCGTCGTGGTGAACAGCACAAACCCCATCTTCGAAAAATGCCCCGCTGCAAACGCCAGCGCACTATACGCCCGTGCCCCATACCCAAACCGTTTCTCAAAATATTCATACGCGCTCATCCCCACCGCGTGCCGAAAAAACGAAACCAGCGTCGTGCCGATCACCAGCAGCACGCCCACCGCCATAAACCCCGGCACAAGCTGATTCCAATCCCCCTTAAACGCCGCCCCCGGATACGCAATGAACGTGATGCTGCTGATGATCGTCGCAAAAACCGAAAGCCCGATCGCCCAGTGCGGTATCCTCCGCCGCGCGACAAAATAATCCTCCGTCGATTTCTGCCGCCGCGAAAACCAAACCCCAATCCCCGCCACCACCGCAAAATAAATCCCAACCACCACCAGATCCGGCGTCCGCAAAGCATTCATGACAGAATGTAATCCAGTAAATCCCCCCACATTGCAAGACTCCCCTCAGACGCCGCTTCTGAGGTACTCCGAAGAGGCGGATCATGCGCAAATAAGCTCCCCCAACCGCATCGACAACACCCCGCTCCCCTATTATCCTCCCACCCACTTCACGCGAGGCGAAAAAGAATGCACCATCGAAACCTGCGACCGGTCTACCTGTCCTTCACGTTCCTGGTAACGGCCCTCAATCTCTCCAACAAAAATCTCTTCGCCGCCACCCCCATGCAACCTCCCGAAAAACCCATAGTGAATTATCCCTGGCTCCCCGACCAAAACGACGGCACCTATCGCAATCCCATCATCTGCGCCGACTACTCCGACCCCGACGTCATTCGCGACGGCGATGACTTCTACATGACCGCCAGCAGTTTCAACTGCACGCCAGGCCTGCCCATCCTCCACTCCCGCGATCTCGTCAACTGGACAATCATCAACCACGCCGTCAACAACCTCCCCGATCCCCGCGGCCTATTCGATACCCCCCGTCACGGCGAAGGCGTCTGGGCGCCCGCCATCCGAAAGCATGACAACAAATTCTGGATCTTCTTCCCCATGCCCGATGAAGGAATCTACGTCACCACCGCTGCCGACCCCGCCGGCAAGTGGTCCGAGCCGCATCTGCTCCTCGAAGGCAAAGGTCTGATCGATCCCTGCCCGCTGTGGGATGACGATGGCAAAGCCTATCTCGTCCACGCCTACGCCCGCTCGCGCGCCGGCATCAAAAATATTCTCCGCGTCCGCCCCATGTCCCCCGATGCTTCAACCATCCTCGGCGACGGCCAAATCGTCTACAACGATCCCGAAAACCAACCCACCCTCGAAGGCCCAAAATTCCACAAATTCAACGGCTTCTACTACATCTCCGCCCCCTCAGGCGGCGTCTCAACCGGCTGGCAACTCATCCTCCGCTCCAAAAATGTCTTCGGCCCGTACGAACCCAAAACCGTCCTCCACCAAGGCAACACCCCCACCAATGGCCCCCACCAGGGTGCGATCGTCGACACTCCCTCCGGTCAATGGTGGTTCATCCATTTCCAGGAGGATGAACCCTACGGCCGAATCATCCACCTCCAACCCGTCCAATGGAAAGACAACTGGCCCCTCATGGGAATCAACCAGGACGCCAACGAAATCGGCGAGCCCGTCCTGCAATACAAGAAACCAAACGTCACCACGAAATCCGAAATCACCGCCCCGCAAACCACAGATGAATTCGCCGACGACACCCTCGGCCTCCAGTGGCAGTGGCACGCCAATCATAAAGACGACTGGGCTTCTCTCACCGCGAGAAAAGGCTGGCTGCAACTGAAACCCCTCGCCACCGAAAACGATTTCACCAAAGAGCCCAACCTGCTCCTACAAAAATTCCCCGCCTACGCTTTCTCCGCCGAAACAAAACTCGAACTCACCTCGACCAACCCCTCCATCCAGGCCGGCCTGATCGTCATGGGCCAAAAGC
>DATAPK010000257.1:0-4371 GCA_036265245.1 Tepidisphaeraceae bacterium
GACGCCGGCTTTTGATTTAACGCATGATTGTCTCGATTTTCATTAGCCTGAAAAGGTCAATTGCACAAGGGAGTGCAAATTCTTAGTTTGTAGAGATGTATCGTTCTATACATGGGAATACAACGATTTTCGGACAACTCTGACAGGAATTTTGGCAAGTTAGGTAAGAGCTTACGGAAGAAGTTGGAGTGTCGCGAGAGAAATTTTCACTTTAGGGAAGGCGAATCATGCGAAAGAAATCGGGATATCGTTCAGTGCGCGCTGCGGTTGTTGAGACACTTGAGAAGCGGAGGCTGCTGAGCGCGGGGGCATTGGATACGACGTTTGGGACGGGGGGAAAAGTTACCTACCAGTCGCACCTGCCGTCGGCGATGACGGTTCAATCCGATGGAAAGATCGTGGTTGCCACGGTGGGCGGGAAGAATTTCACGGTGTCGCGATATTTAGCGAACGGCAAGCTCGACACGAGCTTTGGGCCTAACAAGACCGGCCTTGAATCGTTGCATGTAGGCCCGGCAAATAAATTTGATTCCATCGGAGGGATGGCGATTCAGTCGGATGGCAAAATTATCGTGGGGGGAAGTGTCTCAGATGATACCGGATTGAATTCGGTAGGGTTTGTGGCTCGATTGGTTCCGGGCGGCGCCCTCGATACATCTTTCAATAAACAGGGATATACGCTGCAGGTGACAGACGGGAATGTGTATGCGGTAGCGATTCAGCACGATGGAAAGATCATCGCCGCAGGCAGCGTTGACGCTGGCATTTTAAGTATTCCCATCGTAACGAAACTTATGGCGTTTCGATTGAATTCGACAGGCAGCGTTGATTCGTCATTTGGCGACGGCGGACGAACAATCATCAGCAACGGAGATGAAAACCAAGAATTCAATGCGATCGCGATCGACTACAACGGCACGGGGGGGAGTAATTCGGATTTTGGTAAAATTATATTGGCCGGTAGTTCGCTCCAAGGCACCAGCAGTAAATCGCGAATGGTTGTAGCCCGACTCAATAGCAACGGTAAATCCGACAACAGCTTCGCGGGAGATGGAAGATTTGCACTTCAGTTTCCGGGTCATAATGAGTCAGAGGCAAATGGCGTAATTGTGCAGCCCGGCGGGAAGATCGTGATCGGCGGCGATGCGGCGGGGCTCCTGGGATCGGGGAGCAGTCATTTCGTCATGGCGAGATTTCTTTCAAATGGAACATTGGACAAAACGTTTGGCGCCGCCAAAAGCGGATTGGTGGATTTGGATTTAGGACCGGTGGCAAGAGGCGTGACCGGGATGGTTTCAGGGGCGGCGCAATATCTGATACTGGGTGGAACGATAGGCGGGCAGTTTGCGCTGGCGGCGTTTACGCCGGACGGAATTGCAGATTCAAGTTTTGGAACAAACGGCGTTGCGAAAGCGGAGTTTTCAGGACAAACCGCCGCGCTCACGAATCTGGCACTGGGACCAAATCAGACGATTGTGGCGGCTGGTGGAGTGTATAACACCCAACTTGATTTAGCGCGGTTTGCCGGTGCGGTGCCGAAGGTTTCACTATACTCCGTCACTTCAACTGCCAAGGAAAACGGGCAGACAGGGCCGGCGCGTTTTGAGGTGTTCCGCGATGCTGCACTGCCGTATGCAACGCGAGTCTATTTCACGGTGGGTGGAACGGCAAAGTTGAAGACGGATTATACGGGCATCACGCTCAAGCCGCAGGTGAACAGCCAGGCGTTCGCCGCGGCGGTCACCGTCTCGGGCGTAAAGCCAGCGATTGTCGCGCCGCCGATCGCTCAGATCGGCTACGTCGATATCCCCGCCGGCCAAAAGACCGCCGACGTAAACATCTTTCCGATCGACCGTGGCGTGACCACGAATAAAACCGTGCAGCTTCAGTTGTTCGGGAGCGATGCCTACGACATCAATGGCGATGTTAAATCCACGACAATCACCATCATCGGCGACGGCGCCAAGCCGCCGCCGGTGACGTTTGAGACGCTGAAACCCACGGCTGACGCGTTTGTGCAGGATGGAACTAGCGCCAATACGAACTTCGGGACAGCCAAGACGCTTCAAGTCAAAGACAGTATCAGCGTCGGCAGCAATCGGCAGTCTTATCTAAAGTTCAGCCTCGCGGGCATTTCATCGGTCGCGTCGGCAACGCTGGTGCTGGATGGGGCGTTGAATAATTCAGATGTGAAGAACGTGCTGATGCAGGTGTTTGGCGTGACCAATACCACCTGGTCGGAAACGGGAATCACCTGGAACAACAAGCCGGCGTTGAACTCGACCGAAACCGGCGATGCGACGCTGCTCAACACGACGGAGAATGAATATGTGATCGACGTGACGCCGTTCGTGCGGGCGCAGTTTGTGGCCGGGAATAAAACGGTGAGCCTGGCGATCAAGAATCCGGCGACCAGCAGCCCGGCGGGTGTGTTCAGCTCGCGCGAAGGGGCTGCGCCGCCGAATTTAATTATCATTAATTGAGAAAGACAGGCAGGCGATTTCTGACAAGTGACTGGTCTTGGGGCCGCCGCGAGCAATCGACGGTGTGCCGTGTGATTTAGCGCATTCAGAGCTTCTCGGCCCGGGCGGCCCGCTCTTGATAGCTTGCCCATCTTCTCTAGTTCGCTCAACGCGACGAATTGACCGGGCCGGCGATTCGGAAGACTTGCAATTGCCGTGATTTACGATCATTTTATTCTTGAATTCTCAGGACCTTGCTTTAACATTCCCCGGCGCTCAGGTTGGCATCATTTTGTTCGGGAGGAGATCATGCAAATCTCATCATCACTCCTTCCGCGCTTGTTGCACTGAATTTTTTGAAGCGAGGGCCGTTCCAGCAACTGGGCGGCGACTTCATGTCCTGTGCGATCGAGCGATTGGCCAGCGCTGAGTTTGATCGATTGAAATAGGGCAGATCGATTTGGTCAGGTGGAGCATTTTTAACTTCCGCAAATCCGGAAGCGGTGGGCAACGCTTGTGATCTTGTGATTCACAAGTCGGGAAAATCTTTTTTGGGAGTTAGTCCATGCAAGCCAAGCGAAACCGTCGATCAATGATGCTGCGCGCACTTTTCGTCGAGACATTGGAAGGGCGCCAATTGCTCAGCGCGGGGGGCCTTGATACCAGTTTGGGTGGCGATGGAATCGTCAGCATCCCGTTTAACTCCGTCAGCGCGCAGGGAAACGCCATGGCCGTGCAGTCGGACGGCAAGATCGTCGAGGTGGGACGGGCATCAGATAAGCATTTCCTGGTCGCGCGCTACAATGCGAACGGCTCACCGGACACGACATTTGGCTCGCTGGGCTCGGGCGTGGTGAGCGTCCATGTCTCCGACGACGATACGACCAACATCGCCTATGCCGTCGCCATTCAAACTGACGGCAAGATTGTGGTGGCGGGGCAAGCGATCCACTCAATCAATGGCGGCGATCCAATGATCGTCTGCCGCTTTTTGTCCAACGGTTCGCTTGACCACTCATTCGATGATGACGGCATCGTCGAGATCAATCGCTTTGGCGGCACAATTGGGCCGGCGGATTATGCAAGAGGTAATGCCATCGCGATCCAAAAAGATGGGAAAATTATCATCGCCGGCGATGAAGAAGAGGGCTTTACAAATCCCAACGACAATTTGGTGATGACCCGATTGAACACGGACGGATCGATGGACAACAAGTTTGGCACGTTTGGCGAAATTGATTTCGATCACGACGACAACGAGGTGGCCCGCGCCATCGCCATCGATTACAACGACACGCCCGCCACCAATCCGGACTATGGAAAGATTGTTGTAGTCGGACACGTGAGCAGCAATGAAGAGACGGACATAGAACGTGGGTTTGCGGATAACAACGCGGCCTATAAGGCGCTGATCGTCCGATTCACCGCCAGTGGGAAGCTTGATACCTCATTTAATAAAACCGGGTATATCGACGGCAAAATCGGCGGGACTGGCGCCTCAGTGGATGCCCAGGCGGTCGCCATTGAAGGGGATGGCTATATCGTGGTGGCCGGCAGTCAGGGAAAGAATCTGGGTTCGAGTGATCACGATTTCCTTGTGGCGCGCTTCACACCCAGCGGCACGAGGGATACGAGCTTTGGCGGCAATGGCACGGTCATCGTCAATATGGGCGGCGATGACCGGGCGACATCGGTTGTCATTGGCGGGTTCGGCCAGCAAGTCATCGTGGGCGGAACATCCGGCGGAAGCTTTGCGCTCGCGGCGTTTAATAATAACGGCCTTCTCGACCAAAGCTTCGGAAACAAAGGGAAAGTTTTGACGTTTCCTGATCACGGCCCTTCAAACGTTCAGTTGGCGTTGGCGCCGAATCACACAATCGTTGCCGCGGGGGGAAACGACTTTAATACC